>JALXDB010000213.1:0-13455 GCA_026990615.1 Spirochaetota bacterium | reverse complement strand
TACAATCCATACATATTAATCTTATTTTGGATGTAGTAATTTTACCAGAATTATGAGGATTTTTATACCGAAAATAGGGTATAAATTCCCTACATGGAAAGTTATTGAGACTAAAAAGTAAGTTCAGGTTAATCTTGCGAAAGGATAACAGCAGATTCGCCCACGGCTTCTTTAAACTTCTCAGCATCGGCAATACTGCCAACTACAGAACCATAATGCATGGGGATTGCATATCTATGCTTTATCACTTTAGCAGCCCGAGCGGCCTCTTCCCAGTTCATGGTGTAAGTTCCACCCACCGGAAGAAAAACAACGTCGACACTTATCTCTTTCATCTCCGGTATAAAATCGGTATCACCGGGATGATAGTACGATACACCGTCCAATGTAAAGATGTACCCATTCCACCTGTTGGATTTTGGATGAAAATCTTTATTCAGATTATAGGCTGGTACAGCCCTGATGTTCACTCCCGTAACATTTGCCTCCTGATAGGGCTCAAGACCAATTACATGGGGAACTAAATCATCAATTTTATCAACGCAGTCCTTATTGCATACCACAGTAGTATTTTCACCTGTTAATTTTTTAATATCATCAATAGAGCAGTGGTCAAAATGGCTGTGCGAAACCAGTATAATATCTGCTTTATCGGGTTTTTTGATCTGGTAAGGATCCGTATATACCACCTTGCTTCCACTAATTTTGAATGTAGCGTGTCCTATATATCTTATATTTCCAAGAATATCATCCATAATCGACCTCCCGCTTCTCATAGAGATTATGAACGATAAAAGATTGTGAACGATTTTCCCAGTTTCTAAAATCAGTTTTGCTTTTAGGCTATCCTCCCAATCCCTTTTCCATTGCTATCTTTTTTGCTATGGAGTAGATTTCTTCAATTTCGAATGGCTTTTTAATTACAGCATATACACCTGCATTTAATATATCTTCTTCATTTGCAGTGTCTTTACCCGTAATAAACACTATCCTGGCATCGCCTCGCTCTCTCAGTATTTCCTTTGCAGACTCTATTCCTCCCATTTTTGGCATCAGATAATCCATAAAGATGATATCATAAGGTTTTTCTTTGGCCATTTCAAGACCATACTTCCCATCCTCGGCAAGGGTAACCCTGCATCCTCTCTGTTCAAAGAAGTAGTAAAGGGTATTTCTTATGAACTCTTCATCATCAACTACCAGTATATCCATGTCGAGGCTTTCGAGATTGTTGTATATACTTTCACCTGTAAAAGCTCCCTCCGGCAGTTCTTCAGTAGCTCTTTTTGTCCCCTCTTCCTCCTTTTTAGCGGGTTCTACAACCTTAATAAACGGTAGTTCAATCTCGTATACATACTCATCTCGAACATTTATAAGGTTAATTGATCCTCTGTGATTGAACATTATCCGGCCGCACATGGATAAGACATTTTTATTTTCTATTTCACCCTCTTCACTATCCATCTTTAAAACAGGTTCGTTAAGTGAGAGAATCCTTTTAATCGACTGATATTCATCCTCCTCTATTCTGTAGTCTTTGCAATTAAGATTCAGGATAACCTTGCTTCCCCTTTCCACCATACCAATTTCAATATTCGAGCCTTCTGGTGAGTTTTCAACTAAATCGTGAAAAACATTAAAGAAAACCTGAACAAGCTGATCCTTATCACCTTCAATGATATAATCTCTTTCAAAATTAAACTTTATTTCACAGTTTTTCAGCCTGCACTGAGGTTTTATAAAATCGATTGACTGTAACAGTATATCGGAAAGAGGTATACGCTCTAAAATAGGATTTTCGATCCTTACAAAAGCCCTGAGATTCTTGATTTCATTTCTTATTCTGTAAGATGAATCAAGAATGACCTTAAACGAATCTTTTATCAGCTGCTCATCCCCTGGATTAAGGGCTGCTAACTCGGCATATCCCTGAATGCCAGTCAATATATTGTTAATTGCGTGGGCTGTATCTCCCAAAAGTTTCCTCAAGAACTCCGGGTCAATAATCTTTGATGCACTTTTAAGCCTTGACTGAATTACAATGTACTTAAAAACCGAGATAATTTCTTTTTCAAATATACTTCTGCTAACACCCGACAGAATAAATCCATCGTAACTTCCCCTGTCAATGTTAATCTCGGATTCTGTACTCTCTGCAACCAGAAAAACAGGATGACCTGCGGTGACATCTTTATAATCCGTAGCCCCGTTAAATGTCTCAAACTTTTTAAAATCAAGTATAAGTGCTGTATAAGGAATGTTTTTTAGAGATGATAAAAACTCATCTTCAGATGATATCTGTTGCACTCCATAACCAAAGGTATTGGCAATTTCAAGCAAGGTATTTCTATACTCGCCCTGAATAATATCAGAAAATAAAACAATTCTCTTTTCCATAACTATATTCTAACTGCTTAATTTTTATTTTTCAAATATTTATAAAACTATTCTGCTTTCTAATTTCCTGGATAGAAAACATAAACTTCTATTCATCCTCATTCATCCTCTTCTAAGTCCAGAATAGATATAAGTTCCCTGTTGCAATTTATAAAATCGTCCAGGGTATCTTCCAGAGACTCAAGATTTAAACCTGAATAGTACACCTTTGAAAAAACAGAAAAATCTATTTCATCCTCCTCTTTTACGATATTAAAGTAATTTCCATACTCGTAACATATGTTCATCATATCTTCGAGATGTTCCTTCAAAAATTCTTCCTCATCGGCATCGAAGGTGTAGGTATTTGCTAACTCAAGAAAATTATTGTCATCCTCTATAAAAAAGGTTCCGAATATTTCGTCATCCTTTCCAAATGATGCCTGATAAACAGTGTCATGCTCCTCTTTGTCAAAGATATCGTAGCCTAGTTCTCCAAATATTGCCTCTACTCTTTCTATGAGTTCTTTCATTACACATTCCCGGTAATTGATAATTAATTAAACATTTATCGAGCCTCTTATACAGGTTTGAGGCTCTATTCTCTAAATATTCAGGTAATAAATAAATGTTTTACTCATACATATCTTTTGATAAGTAAGTCCAATATAGATCTACATGTTTATAAGCTCAACCACCAATTGATTAATTTGATAACCTACAAACAGGTATAAGTTTTCAGTAAATCAAACCAAACATTTTATTTGTTCGTTTTACACCGCTAATCTAAATATTGTATAGATCCTCTGCAATTCTTGATAATTTTTTTATTACCTGTTCCTCCTCATATGTGTGAATCCCAAGAGAAGTACTGCTCCAGGTAAGAATAATCCTCGCCTCATTTGGAGATATGTCAACTTTTCCGTTTTTGATATTTTTAAGTTTGGAAAGTATTATGTCTTCCTCAGGTACAACAAGATCATTGTCGCCCCAGTGACCGCCGTGGATGCTACTTTCTGCCCATATTTTAATCACTTCGACTTCGGCAGGTGATAATTGAACTTCCATAAGTTAAATCCAATTTTTTATTTTTAAAAAGCTAATTTAATAAAAATCCATAGTCAAGAATTAACTTGACCTATGCAGGAGCATTTTATATATTGGTCTAAAAATTTCTTGGAGTTGAAAAGATGGCTCGTGTTTGCGAAATCTGTGGAAAAGGGAGTGTTGCGGGCAGGTCTTACGCAACAAGAGGTCTGGCAAAACGGAAGAAGGGAGCGGGCATAAAGGTTACGGGGATAACAAAGAGAAGATTTTCTCCCAATTTAATTAAAAAAAGAGTAATTGTTGACGGTAAAGTTAAGACTATCAAGGTATGTACAACCTGTCTTAAAAGCGGCAAAGTTACCCTTGTAACTTAGCTGCTCATTTAAAAAGCTATCCCATAATATCCAGTTAATCAATAACAGTCATAATATTAAACGGTTAAATCTACAGGGCAAAAATGTCTTTAAAAGACCATCGAAAAAAGGCTAGAAATAATTCAAAATTAAGATATCTACCGGCTATCGTTGCTGCCTATTTGATGTTTCTTACAGGTTGCAAAACTTCCGTTCAGATAGAAAAACTTGAATCCCCGAATAGAGTTAAAAAATCTCCTGATAAAATAGAACAACCCGAGATTCAAAAAGAAGAGGCCCAGAAGAATAGGTATTTTCTGCACAAACATATTAAAACAACATATTTCTATATAGGAGAAAAAGATTCCAGTAAATCCGGGGTTATCGATAATGGTTCAAGTGCATGGACCTCAGACTGGGTAAAAGCATACGGAGGAATCGACTATCCAGACAGAAGAAACGGTTATTTCCCTGCAGGTTTTATCCCAAAAGAGAATCCCTTTTACTGTGCCCTACCCTACAATGATATTACAAGAAACGGTCATAAAAAGAATATTGAAAAGATAATTCCGTGGAAAAAAGAAATAGACAGGCAGAGTAATGGAGAGTTCGTCTCTTATTGCAAAAACCGGTGGATAAAAATTATATACAAAGGCAAGGTTTGTTACGCCCAGTGGGAGGATGTAGGACCATTTGAAACTGATGATGCCGGGTACGTCTTTGGTAAAAGCAGACCAAAAAACAGGAGAAACGGAGGAGTGGGACTTGATATTTCCCCTGCCTGTTTTAAATACCTTGGGATGAAGGATAACGATTACACGGACTGGCAGTTTGTAGACTTTAAGGATGTACCGGACGGCCCATGGCTTAAAGTGATAACAATTTCAAATCCCTGCTGGTAGACCCCTGAACATCCTACTCTATACATTTTCAGATAAAACTAATATCAAACCTGACTGCTTCTTCTATCCAGCATTGATTCCTCCCTCTTCTGCTGTATCATTTCTTTTACTTTCATAATACGGGTAAGATTTGATCTCTCCATTTCCGACAACTTCATTGTTATATATTTGATTGTCTCGGTAAGGTTAGGTATAAGGATATACTCTAAAGCATTTACCCTTCTTCTCGTTTTTTCTATTTCCTCTGCCAGAAGAATTGATGTTTTTTCAAGTTCTGCAAGTTTTAATAGAGACTGGAGAAGGTTTCCAAATCTCTTAACGGAGTTATCCACAAGCACCGAACTCACCGCTTTTCCGTATTCGTAGGGATCTCCTTCAATCTCCACTGTGAACTTTGGAACTTTTAGATTCATTATCTTTCTCGTTTCTGATTTAAGCTTTGTTTTAGCAGAGGGTATGGCGAAAAGATTTTCAATTACCTCTCCCCCAACAATCCCCTCGGCGAGTGAATAACTCTGAAAAACAGACTCTATCTCGTTATCTATCTCAATCCTCAACCTTTTCGTATCCTCAATAATAGAGAGGAAGTTCCTGACAAGTTCATCCTGTTTATCCTTTAAGAGTTTATGCCCTCTTTTCGCAAGGACAAGCCTCTTCTTCAATCTGAGAAGTTCCATTCTTGTAGGATTAACATCAAGCTTCATTAGCCTTAATCTCCTGATTCTTCTTTCTTTTTAAATCTCGGCAGATACTTTTCGATAAACTCGGGTCTTATTCTCTTCAATTCAATAGTTGGCAGCGCTGAAAGAAGCTCCCATCCCAGATCAAGTGTCTGTTCAATACTTCTATCCTCATCTTCACCCTGTGCAATGTATCTCTGCTCAAAATTCTCGGCAAATCTGTAAAAGATTCTATCTATATCGGATAGAGCAGCTTCTCCCAGAATAACTTCCAATTCGCGGGCTTCCAGACCCCTTGCATACGCTGCAAAAAGCTGGTTAAAGACATCCGCATGGTCTTCTCTCGTTTTTCCGGGACCTATACCTTTGTCCTTTAATCTTGAAAGCGACTGTAAAACATCTACGGGCGGATATATACCTCTTCTGTGCATAGCACGCGAAAGGACTATCTGCCCTTCAGTGATGTACCCGGTTAAATCGGGGATTGGATGTGTTTTATCATCTTCTGGCATTGTTAAAATTGGGATCTGGGTTATTGAACCCTTCTTTCCCCTGATTCTTCCCGCCCTCTCATAGATGGTGGACAGGTCTGTGTAAAGATAACCCGGATAACCTCTTCTTCCGGGCACCTCCTGCCTTGCAGCAGAAACTTCCCTCAGGGCTTCGCAGTAGTTGGTCATATCTGTCAGGATAACGAGAACATGCATATCCTTATCGAAAGCAAGATATTCTGCAGCAGTCAGAGCCAATCTAGGAGTTGCAATTCTCTCTATAGCCGGATCGGAGGCCAAATTAACGAACATTACCGTTCTCTCAATAGCACCTGTATCCTGAAAGTTCTGGATAAAGTACTGGGCCTCCTCAAAAGTGATTCCCATAGCTGCAAAAACAACAGCAAACTCCTCCTCCTTTCCCAGTACTTTTGCCTGCCTTGCTATTTGAGCGGCCATCTTTGAATGGGGAAGACCACTCCCCGAGAAGATCGGAAGCTTCTGGCCTCTAACAAGGGTATTAAGACCGTCTATGGTTGAAAATCCGGTTTGAATGAACTCCGATGGATAATCCCTGGCGTACGGGTTAATAGGAGCTGAATTAATATCAAGTCTTTTTTCCGGTATTATCTTCGGCCCTTTGTCAATCGGTCTTCCCTGCCCATCAAAAATACGTCCAAGAATATCTTCGGACACATCCAGCTCCATTCCCTTCCCTTTAAACCTTACCTTTGTCTGAAAAACGTTAACCCCTGTTACTCCTTCAAATAGCTGGATAAGTGCCCTGTCCCTGTCAACTTCCAGGACTCGGCCGTTTCTTATTTCTCCATTCGGGAGTTCAATCTCAACAAGCTCTTCATATTTTGCCCCTTCTACCTCTTCAACAAGCATAAGTGGGCCGGCAACTTCTCTGATTGTATTGTATTCCTTAATCATTTAAGCCTCCGCTATTACCTTCTCTTTTAGTTCTTTAAATGATCTTTCTATTTCATTTTTCAAAGAGTCAAACTCTTCAATTCTGTTTTCAGGAATAAACTTCATTCTGGCAATTTTTTCTCTTACGGGCAGCTCCGAAATGTCAATTATAGAAACGTTGTTCTTCAAAGCATCTTCTGCCAAATCATGAAACAGCATGATTATTTCCATCATCTTTGACATCTTATCGTAGGATGTATATGTATCTATCTCATGGAATGCATTCTGGTGCAGAAAATCCTCTCTTATGGATTTAGCGGTTTCCATAACTAACCTATTTTCAGGAGAAAGAGCATCAAGTCCAACAAGCCTTACAATCTCCTCCAGTTCTGCCTCCTGCTGTAGAATCGACATTGCCCTGTTAATGTTTTCCAGCCATATCCTTCCAAGCTTAGTCTCAAAATATTTTTCGAGATTCGGTACGTACAGAGAATAACTGGTAAGCCAGCTTATTGCAGGAAAGTGCCTTCTGTAGGCCAGTTTATCTTCAAGACTCCAGAAGACCTTTACAACTCTAAGGGTTGCCTGTACAACTGGATCAGAAAGGTCACCTCCTGGAGGAGATACAGCCCCTATTGCACTTAAAGCTCCGATTCTGTTATCGGAACCAAGAGTCCTTACTTTTCCGGCTCTTTCGTAGAACTCAGCAATTCTTGTACCCATGTAGGCCGGGTATCCCTCTTCGCCCGGCATCTCCTCGAGCCTTCCTGACATTTCTCTCATCGCCTCAGCCCATCTGGATGTAGAGTCAGCCATCAAAGCCACGGAATATCCCATATCCCTGTAGTACTCTGCAATTGTAATACCCGTATACACCGATGCTTCCCTTGCAGCAACGGGCATATTGGATGTGTTTGCGATGAGTATGGTCCTCAGCATCAAAGGCTCGCCGGAATGTGGGTCTTTCAGTTCGGGGAACTCCATTAAAACATCGGTCATCTCATTTCCCCTTTCCCCGCATCCTACATAAACTATTATCTGGGCATCGGCCCATTTCGCCAGCTGGTGCTGCACTACTGTCTTACCACTTCCAAAGGGACCCGGTACACATGCCGTTCCACCCTTACTTATTGGAAAGAAAGCGTCAATAACCCTCTGTCCTGTTGCAAGGGGTTCATCGGGAGACAGTTTTTCGATATACGGCCTCGGTTTTCTTACAGGCCACCTCTGCATCAGGGTAATTTCAACATCCTTCCCATCATCCGACTCTATAACCGCAACCACGTCGGTTACTTTGTAATTTCCATCTTCTATCTTTTTTATTACTCCATTGATCCCGGGCGGGACCATAATTTTATGATCAACAAGCACAGTTTCCTTAACTGTACCGATGATGTCTCCCTCCTGGACTTTATCCCCGGCTTTTCTTGTAGCCTTAAACTCCCATACCTTGTCTCTGCTCAATCCTGGAAGCTCGATTCCTCGAGTTATAAGGTCTCCTGCAACCTCCTGAATCTTTTCGAGAGGCCTCTGAACTCCATCATATATAGATTGGATCAATCCGGGGCCCAGCTCCACCGATAACGGTTCACCGGTGAGATATACAGGCTCTCCGACCCCTATACCGCTTGTTTCTTCATAAACCTGGATTGATGCTTCATCTCCGCGCATCTCAATAACTTCGCCCATCAACTTTTTATCGCTAACTTTAACTACATCATAGATCTTTGCATTCTGCATATTTGATGCAACTACAAGAGGGCCTGCAACTTTAATAATTCTACCCTGATCCATACTAACTCTCCTTTAATAGGTCTGCTCCAACAGCTTTAATTACTAGTTTTCTTAATCTATCAAATGAGGTTCTGGCCTTCTCGCCCAGTCCTCTTATTGTTAAAACAACGGGGAGTTCTTTCTCCCACAGCTCATCGATCTGAGTTTTTATCTTTTCTGCTACAGATTCTGTAACAATTATAAGCTCGTATTTCTTTTTTAGAATATCTTTAAACCACTCTTCTGGGTCTTTATCCCTCTCATAGAAAAGATAAACATCGACACCAAACGGTTTGAATCCTAAAACATTTCTCTCCTCTCCCAGAACAGCGATACTACTCATTTAAACCCCTCACATTTGTTTTGATTTCTGCTGCAGGTACCCCAGAGTATCTTGACAGCACAATTAACCTTAAGTTCTTAGTTTCGGATTCCACTTTCCACAGATATGATATCACGGGTTCAATCCCAAAGGTTACATACATGCTCTCTTTTACATACCTCAACAGGTGTTCATCAAGAGCTCTTTCTATAAGGGCAATGGCAGATTCATCATCTCCCTGTCCCTTAGGAATAGCGCCGGTCACACTGGAAAACCACGAAAATGCCATACTCTGAATAAAGGCGTCAATATTTAGATCAAAACCATCCTCGAAATGCTCTATACCAATAGAACCGCCTTCTATAAAACTCTGGTTTATGGCACTTCTCTTTTTCCCCTGAAGCTTTAACCTTAAAGCTGTTATGAAGTTTGCAATATCAATTTTTCTTCTGTAATATCCTTCAATAAATTCATTAGGGAGATCATTAAGAATCTCAAAAATCTCTCTATAGTAGAACCTGTCGCATATTGTATCGATCTGACCGCCCGTCAGTTCCCTGGCCCCTTCCACCGACTTAAACGCTTCAGATATACCCGGTCCCAGGTCCAGAAAGCTGCCGGCTTCAATTAGAGACTTCATTACAGGGTAGGTATAGTTTGATCTTAAAGATGTATGCTTGTAGCTCCCTGTAAAATTCCCTCTTTTCTCTTTTAGGATAAGTTTTAGAAGTTCGTAGTCGTACCCTATTGAGATAAGGCGTTTGTATTCATCTTCTATTATTAAATCTTTTACAAGATAATAGGTCTGCGTCAATCTCCATTCAATCTTGTCCAATACCTCTGAAACCGTATCCTCTTCTTTTATATCTATTCCGGATAGTTCCGAAAGCAGGGCATAGAATCTGTCCTCCGGAGCCGAAATTAACTGCCCCACACCGGTAGAATCTATCAGTTTAGTTTCCAGTGCTCTAACCCTTGCTACGGCAAAACCGTATTCGCTGTTTTCTGTAAACTCTGGAGTACTAAGAAGCATTAAACATCTCCCATGCCTTTTGTTCTAACTCATCACGTTTATACTTAAACAAGCTGTCAATTGTCATGCTGGTTTCTATCTTTCCCTTTTTTAAAACAAAACCCCACTCAAAATCTCCCCTCTCTTTAGAAATCTTAAAACTGGATTTTAACTCGCTGTTCAATGAATCAACAATTTTTTTAAGCTCTTCATCCTTACCCTTTTTACCAAAAACAATCTCTTCATCTTTTGCTGCCGATACTTTCGGTATAAGCTTTTTTAACAATCCGCTGTACTCATCCATTGGCTGGTCAACAAGTCTTTTGTATGCTTTATTAAAGGCATCGTTTAGCCATTTCTGCCTCTCTTTTAACAGTTCTTTTCTATTTTCAAGGCGTTTGTTGAGTATGGCCTTCTCTTTTTCCCTTCTGTAATGATAATCCAGATTTTCTTTCTGCTTTTTATAGTATTCTTCTGCTTCTTTCTTTAAATCCTCTTCTATATTTTTTGCTTCCTGTTTTGCGTTGTTCAATATCTTATCAGCCTCACTCCGTGCATCGGCTAAAATTCTTTCGATAATACCTTCAACGGACATTTTTTACTCCAGTTAGCTTTGTTATACTTCTTTCTATTAAAACTTAAGAAAGAGCCATACAAATATAGATACCAGTAAACCAAGAACAGCATAAAACTCTACTAAAACGCCCATAACCAGTGCTTTTCCCATTTCAGCTTCCTGCTTGGATATCAGGTTAATACCTCCTGCACAGACCTTTCCCTGATGAATTGCCGAGAACAGACCGGCTATAGCAATTGGGAGATTCATAAAGAATACGTTTAATCCCTGCCAT
This sequence comes from Spirochaetota bacterium, assembly GCA_026990615.1. Lineage (GTDB taxonomy): Bacteria > Spirochaetota > B62-G9 > B62-G9 > B62-G9 > JALXDB01. The sequence continues at coordinate 2,733 of JALXDB010000213.1, read as the reverse complement.
ACGTTTAAATTCACAATTTGGCCACCGAGCAACCCAATCTTCTGGATTGTTAAAAATCCCATAACAAAGCCGTATATACCCTGTGTACCGGGAAGAGCTACCAGCAGAATGAATTTACCAAACTTCTTTGGATCCTCAGTCATTGCCCCGGATGCGGCTGTTGCTGCGAGTCCAATACCCTTAGCAGATCCTGTTCCTGAAAGAGCTACTGCCAGAGCTGCACCTGCAATGGCCAAAAATAGACCGATATTCATGTTATCCTCCTTGCGATATGTTCATTTATTTTTGATTATAAAATATCAAACCCTGTAGCACTTTTTGCTTACAGAAATATTAAACTATTTATCAACCCTTTTTCGTCTGAGAAACAGGTTTAAACGTAAACTTTCTCTTTTCAGAAAAAGGCTCAAACAAAACACCCTCGCCTGTATAGAACTTGGTAAAGAACTCCATAAACTGCAATCTTATTGAATGAACAAAAGCCCCCAATCCGCTTATCAGCAGGTTAAACATATGACCGCCTATCAGGACAAGGAAAAAACCGACAATTCCAATTACAGGCATCTGTTTTACCATCTTTGCAAGTGTGTTCATTACTCCTGCTATAACCCCTGTAGCCAGGCCAAGGGCAAGCAATCTGGAGTAGGATAAAACATCCGCCAGAACTCCCGATACCCCGTAGAGGGTAAATAATCCCTTTCCAATTCTTTTAATTGGATTGAGGGTGCTGCGTTCTGAGAAGAAGAGCAGAATCCCAGCCCAGAGCCCCACAAGAGCGTAGAAGACCATATCTAAAAATGCCTTATTTTGTGGCATAGCTTTTTCAAGGACCTTCGGTACCGGGGATAGCAGCAGGAAAACCCACGGCAGATGATCACAGACTGCTTCAACCCAATCCCCATCCCGTATCAACATATATATCTTTATCAGATAACCGGTAATCAGGTGTATTACACCGAGTGCAAGCGATAGAGCAAAAAATGTTAAGACATCTTTTGATGAATCAAATATCATTATCTTGTATCTCGCCCTTTTAAGCCATGCTAAATTCTCGGGAAGGTTGTCAAAGTTTATACCGAATACAGTTCCTATAAGGGCACCGATTACAAGTGTAAAAGCACCAAGAATAAAAAACAGGGTGATAAACTTTCTGTTTCCACCTCTCGGTTTCAATATCAACAATGCCAGTGCGGTAAGCAGCATTATAACCAAACCGTAACCTGCCTCAGTTAAACAGATTCCAAAAAATACCGCATAAAAGGGCATTAATATTGGAGTGGGATCAATCTCATTTGGATTTGGCGGTGAGTAAAGATTCACAATTAGTTCAAAAGGTGAAACCAGTTTGTTGTTTTTATATGCGACCGGAGGAACTTCATCCTTTTTCTTCTCTATTATTCTGACATCAGCCTCTCTGTACCTCTTTATAAGAGATTCAAGCTGTGGATAATCTCTCTCTTTAATCCAGCCGTTGATAACAAAAACCTTTTTTGTATAGAAAAACCTCTTCTTTACCTCCTCCTTTTCGATTTCTGTATTGAGGTAATCAAAATAAAATCTGATAACATCAATATCCTTCGCTACTGATTTTATTTCTTCAAGAAGGTTTGTCTGGGCATTCTGCAGTTTATCAATCTTCGAGTTATATTCCTCCATCAATTCAGATGGTGTTTTATTGCTATCAGGCAGTGAAAGAGATTCAAACCTGTAAGTTTTCTGCAGGTCTTCGACTCTGTCTTCTTCAGAGAGTAGATAAACGAGCAAGAAATATACAGTTTCCTCATCAGAAATCTCTTCAACATGGATATACGGGGAATCGATGCTACTCTTTAGCTGTTCAAACACTTCCTTTTCAAGCTTAGAAATTATTACCCCCGAACTCTTTAGTTTTAGGTCTGAAAGGGAAATTGACAGTGGAATTAATGGTTCAATTTCCTTTTTTTTCTGATTGAGATCTTTAATTTCTGATCTGATATCCGACAGCTTCGATTCAAGCTCAATAACTTTCTCAATAAAATCCTCCGCCTTTTTTTCTTTTACAGATGTTTCGAGAGTCTTTTTATCCAACTCGGGGAGACCCCCTCCGAATCTCTGAATGAGAGGTATTGGAGGTGCAAAAGGTTCCAGAAAGTTCATAGCCCTGTTTAAGCGCTGGAGCTTTGATCTCAGGGAAATAAGATTTTCTTCTGCTCTTTCGATATAATCTTTTTCACTTTCCCAGTCCTCTATGGAATGGGGATCTATTTGAAGTACTGTTAAATCCTGTAGTTCTTCAAGCAACCGGTCTGCTACACTGCTGTACGCGGTAACCTCTACTTTTACCAATTTATCAAGTGCCATTTCGCATTCCTCAAATTAAACAAAATAATCAGTTTTATTTATTTAATTTATTCCTCTACTATAGCTTCAGAAATGTATTCCACAACTCTGTCCATATTTTTCTGGCACATTTCATCTATACTTTTTATCTCGCTGTTTTTTTCCTCCTCCAGCTTTTTGATCATTTCATCAGTTTCGCGGCTATAAATTTCTGCTATCTCTTTTTCATCCTTCTTCAATATCTCGTCTTTTTCAGATATAAACTCATCTCTTTTATTTCTTGCATCTTCAATTATCTTTTTGGCTTCTTTCTTTGCATCCTCAATTATTTTTTCGCCTTCTTTCTCAGCATCTTTTATCCTGTTTATAACTTCACCTGCCATGTCTACCCTCTTTATTTTCTATCATTATAGA
>JALXDB010000212.1 GCA_026990615.1 Spirochaetota bacterium | reverse complement strand
TTGTAATAGTGTCCGGTTCACGCCTCCTTATTTTAGTTTTAGCAAAACCCCGTATTATTGCTAAAAATTAAAGCCGGTTGTAAATAGTTATCCTGTGTTCTCGTCCGCTTATTAATATTTAAACCTGTAATACAGCTCTGGAGCTAAAAACCCGGGGGACCTGACATGCACATAATCATGCCTCCGGGGGCTAAAATGCCACCTTGGTCCTGTATCCGGAGGGAATTATCCGTATTGTTTGTATAAATTGTGCCTCTAAAGTTACTTATGGCTACTTTATGGCTATTTCAAAAAATTTTTGTTTAGAATACTGTAAAAATATCGAGGGTATGTCGACGCTTACATATATACTTCTTAAAAATCCATAGAGGTATACTTAAACTATAAAAATCGTATTTGACTTTTAAAAAAAAATGTGTAACATTACTTTGATTTTAGATAAAGAAAGGAGTCACTATGGATAACTATATGGAGTTATTGGAGAAGAGACTTGAAAAAGATCAGCTTGAAAAACTACTTGCAATAAAAAATCCAACCCTCCATCAATTTGTCGCCAAATTTATTGAGCATTTAAATCCATCAAAGGTATTTGTAGGAACGGACAGTGAAGAGGATATCGATTATGTTAGAGAATCAGCCATAAGGCTTGGCGAGGAGAGAAAACTCAAGATTAAAGGACACACCGTACATTTTGATGGATACTATGATCAGGCAAGGGATAAAAAGAATACAAAATTTCTCCTTCCTAAAGGGGTCGATCTGGGTAAAAATATTAATTATGTAGACAGGGATGAGGGGTTAAAAGAAATATACGATATAATGAAAAATATAATGGAGGGGCATGAGCTCTTTGTCAGGTTCTACTGCCTGGGACCTCTTTACTCAGAATTTTCTATTCCATGCGTACAGCTTACAGACTCCCCCTATGTAGCACACAGCGAGGACCTTTTGTACAGGCATGGATACGAATACTTCAGGTCACTTCCCGAGAATGTTGAGTTTTTTAAGTTCGTACATTCAGAAGGCGAGCTTGAAAATCATGTATCCAAAAATATAGATAAGAGGCGCGTTTACATAGATCTTGAAGAAAATACCGTTTACAGTGCCAATACCCAGTACGGTGGAAACACGATCGGCTTAAAAAAGCTTGCAATGAGGCTCGCGATCAACAAGGCCAGTAAGGAGGGCTGGCTTACAGAGCACATGTTTGTCATGGGTGTCAACGGACCAGGAGGCAGGGTGAGTTATTTCACCGGGGCTTTTCCGTCCATGTGCGGAAAAACCTCAACCTCTATGGTAGAAGGTGAGAGAATTGTCGGCGATGATATTGCCTACCTGCGAAGGAGGGATGGTAAGGTTTATGGTGTCAATGTTGAAAAGGGAATATTCGGAATTATTCAGGGTATAAATTCAAAGGATGATAAATTGATATGGGAAGCTCTTCACCGCGAGGGGGAGATAATTTTTTCAAATGTTCTCGTTACCGAGGATGGGGATGTTTTCTGGATCGGGAAAGATGGGGAAGTTCCAAAGCGGGGTATTAACCATTCTGGGGAGTGGTATCCGGGCAAAAAGGATTCCGAGGGCAACGAAATCCCGGTATCCCATAAGAATGCAAGATTTACCCTTGATATGAAGCTTTTAAGCAACAGAGATCCCGAGATGGATAATCCTGAGGGCCTGGAGATAAGCGGTATTATTTATGGTGGCAGAGATTCAGACACATGGGTTCCAGTTGAAGAATCTTTTGACTGGGAGCATGGAATTATAA
>JALXDB010000211.1 GCA_026990615.1 Spirochaetota bacterium | reverse complement strand
TCATCGAGGCAACCGGTTGCAATGTATGATTAGATGGAGACGGCACCGTAACAATATCAAGCAAGAACGAAAATGATGCCAAAAAGGCGTACGACATGGTGCGCGACATAACTGAAGATGTTCAGGTGGGCAAGGTGTACGAAGGTAAGGTTAAGAAGATAACTGACTTTGGTGCATTCATAGAGGTTCTACCGGGTAAGGAAGGGTTGTGCCATATATCACAGCTCGACCATAAGAGAGTTTCTAAAGTATCCGATGTTGTGAAGGTCGGAGATAGGGTAAAGGTTAAGGTAATAAGCATAGATCCGCTTGGTAGAATTAATCTGAGCAGAAAGGAAGTACTGCCGAAAGTTCATAGGTTTAGATAGGTTTCAGTAGACCGCTGTAAATCAGTTTCTAGTGGTCGTCTGGTCGTCGAATAAAGAGGATATGACAATCTTTAGGGAAGCCACGGGATTATACATCGATTATGCCAATAAGTATGGTAAGATTCTTCCTTATAAAAGTAAATATTTAATAGAAGTAACTTTCTGGAAGTAATCTTTTGATTGAGTTAATTTTTTGATTGAAGTAATTTTTTGCCCCATATGACCTCGTCTAATTGGATCGATTAAATAATTCACATAAAGAGTGGTTTGTTGAATTTTTTATCGAATATGATAGATATTGAATATAGTTTTCTATGCACAAACAAAACGATTTATGGGGAGAGAGAGAAATGGATTACAAGAACCACAGTAGTTACAATGAGGAAGAGTTGATAAAGAAAGCGAAAAGACCTCTGGAAATAGCACCGAAGGTTCATAACTACTACAGGGGGAAGCTGGAGACTATTCCCAAGGTTATGATAGAGGACTTTCATGATTTTGATATCTGGTATACACCCGGGGTTGCAGCTCCTTCAAAGGAGATTGCAAAGGATAGGGAGCTTGTCTACTCGTACACAAATAAATGGAACAGCGTGGCAGTTATATCGGACGGTACAAGAGTATTGGGGCTTGGGGATATTGGTCCTGAGGCTGCTATGCCTGTTATGGAGGGCAAATCCATACTGTTCAAGTATCTCGGGGGAGTTGATGCCTATCCCATATGCCTGGATACAAAAGATCCGGATAAGTTTATTGAAACTGTTAAACTGCTTCAACCCTCTTTTGGAGGGGTAAATCTGGAAGACATTGAGCAGCCAAAATGCTTTTATATCCTTGAGAGGCTGAGGAAAGAATGCCATATACCTGTTTGGCACGATGATCAACAGGGTACTGCGGCTGTAACTCTTGCCGGATTGATAAATGCTTTAAAAGTCGTCGGTAAAGAAATTTCTAAGGTGAAGATTGTGTTTATGGGAGCCGGAGCTGCAAATATACGAATTGCGGATATAATATTTAAAGCGGGAGCTGATCCGGCTAGATGTATAATGCTTGATAGTAAAGGGACCCTTCATAGAGGCAGAACTGATATAAAAAATAACAGCGAGCTTTATGAAAAGTGGAGGATGTGCGAGATTACAAATGAAAAGGATGTTGATGGGCAGATATGGGATGTTATAAATGGAGCGGATGTCCTGATTGCCCTTTCAAAGCCCGGACCTGATACAGTTAAAAAAGAGTGGATTTCTAAAATGGCAAAGGATTCCATCGTCTTCGCATGTGCCAATCCTGTTCCTGAAATATGGCCCTGGGAAGCAAAAGAAGCAGGTGCCCGTATAGTTGCGACCGGCAGAAGTGATTTTCCGAATCAGGTTAACAATTCTCTGGGATTTCCTGGTATATTCAGGGGAACTCTTGATGTAATGGCAAAAACAATTACCGACGAAATGTGTATAGAGGCAGCTAAGGAAATAGCAAAAACTGCTGAGGATAAAGGTATTAGTGAAGATTATATAATTCCTACAATGGATGAATGGGAAGTCTTTCCAAGGGAGGCTGCAGCTGTTGGTAGCAAGGCAATTGAACAGGGCATAGCAAGGATTAATATATCAAGAGAAGAACTATACAAAAAGGCCGAAGCAATCATATCATCGGCCAGGAATAAAGCCAAAACTATGATGGATGAGGGCTTTATTAAAAATTATAAAGAAAATCTGGATCTATAAAGATTGAAGTAAGTTGGACTTAATAACAGATCTATAATTCAATAAAAGAAAGATAAGTCTATGATAGATATAAAAGAATTACCGGTATACAAACATAAAAACAGGATTATTGAAGCGTTAAAAAAGAATCAGGTTATAGTTGTCGAGAGCCCCACAGGTTCGGGAAAAACAACAGGTCTCCCAAAAATTCTTTACGATGCTGGATTTGGTAATAACGGAAGGATAGGTGTTACACAGCCTAGAAGAATAGCGGCTCTCTCAGTTTCCTATTTTCTGGCTGCGAATTACGGCGAAACAGTGCCCGGATTGGTGGGCTATAAAATGAGATTTGTCGACGAAACCGTAGCCAGGACAAGGATCGTAATAATGACAGATGGCATTCTTCTCCAGGAGCTTAAGGCAGATCCCCTTCTTTCTGAGTACAGCGTTATTATGGTGGATGAGGCACATGAGAGGAGCTTAAACATTGATTTTATTCTAGGTCTTTTAAAGGAGATATTAAAAAAGAGAGATGATCTAAAAGTAGTGATATCTTCCGCTACTATTAATGCGTCGTTATTTTCGGAGTATTTTGACGAATGCCCGATTATAACAATTGATGCAAAGATGTATCCAGTTAAGGTGGAATATGAACCTCCAGAGTTCCTGTTTGATTTTCAATCCACACTATTTAAGATAGGAGAAATAGTAAACAGGATTGAAAAGAGCAAGGCAGATGGGGATATACTTATATTTCTTTCGGGTGAAAACCAGATAAAGGAATGCATATCATACCTCGAACAGTACAATAAAAAGAGGCATATGGTATTTTTGCCCCTCTACTCGAGGCTTTCAAGGGAGGAGCAGGAGAAGGTCTTCAACACCTACAGAGGTAAAAGAAAGGTAATAGTAGCAACAAATATCGCCGAAACAAGTGTGACAATAGATGGCATAAAGTATGTAATTGATCCTGGTATGGCAAAACTTAATTTTTACAATACGAAGAACTACACATCATCATTGATCGAAGTTCCTATTTCAAAGGCCTCGTGTAATCAGAGAAAAGGACGAGCAGGAAGAACTGCCCCGGGTATTTGCTATCGCCTGTACACAGAAGAAGATTATGAGCTGAGGGATCTATTTACCAAAGAAGAAATTTACAGGCGTGATTTGTCAGAGGTAGTTCTTAGAATGATAGAGCTGGGTATTAAGGATATTGAAAATTTCAATTTTATCTCGAATCCAGGAAGGACAAAGATAGAGGGTGCAATAAAAACTCTTGAATTGCTAGAGGCAATTGATCAAAATAGAGATCTCACATCAATAGGGAAATTGATGGTTCAGTTTCCAATTATTCCCAGAATTTCCCGTATGATTGTTGCATCGATTCTTGAATACCCCGATGTCCTCGAGGAGGTTCTTATTGCAGCTGCTTTTATAAACGACAGAGCTCCTTTTTTGCTCCCCCACGGAGAGGAGTATGAGGCGAGAAAAGCCCACCATCATTTCAGGCATAAGTACGGCGATTTTGTTTCCTATACAAAAATATTCAGAGCTTTTGAAAAAGCCGAGGATAAAGAAGAGTTTTGCAACGATTACTATCTTGATATCAAAGGGATGAACGAAATATACAATGTCAAGAATCAGCTTCAGGAGATAGTATCGAAAATGGGAATCCCAATACAGAGTGGTGGAGATGTGTCCCACTATCTTAAAGCCATTGCGAAAGGGCTTATTCAGTTTGTCTGCAGAAGGACAACAGGGGCAAGCTATAAGAGTCTTACAGCCAGAGGGATTAAGATTCATCCCGGTTCGGTGATGTACAAACAGAGACCGGATTATATAGTTGCAGGAGAAATAATGAAAACATCCCAGATGTATGCCATGTCCGTTTCTCCCTTGAAGGCTGAATGGATAAAGGATATTTCACCCGAAATATACAGGGTATTCTCGGGCGACAAAAAGGCATACGAAGTTAAAAAGAAGAAGGAAAGGGACTATACAAACTACATAAAAATTGGTGATGAAAAGTTTGAAATAGTAAAAATCAAGAATAAGAGAAAGGTTGTTGTACTGCCTTTTGAAAAAATCAGCAGGGTTATCGGTAAGTTAAACTTTGAGAGCCTCCCCAACTACAAAGGATTAAAGGGCAAGGTGTTGCTTGATGGATTCGAAGTAATGAGCGGTATGAACCTTAAAAGAATACTCCAGTATTTCTATACAATCGGTGAGCCGAACTTAATTCTCGACAGCTGGCCCAGAGGTATTCAGTATGAGTACCTCAGAGATTCTTATGAAATTGTTAGAAATATTCCAAATATCATGAGTCTGTGCAGAAAATCAAAATCATCCAGAAGAATCGGATTTTTAACCCTACTGACAAACGGTAATGGATTCTACTGGTTTAGCTGCTATAAAAATCCAATTCAGGCAATCGAGGAATCCCTGTCAAGCCTTGAGTACATAATGGATGAAGATGTAAATATACTTAACGAAGAGCAATCCAGTATAATCAACACAACATACCGAAGGCTTGTTGACCTCCTGAATGGATAAACCCGTTAATTTTATTTAATACCCAAAAGTAAAGAGTGTTTTGAATTAAATACCCTGTAGCATATAAAATTGGGGTTAATCTTTAAAGCCACCCAATCAAACTCTTGTATCTTTTTTCTCATGGTAGTATAATCATAAAAGTAAATAGGTTAAATAAGAATAAATAGAAATTTTGGAGGAGTGCGAATGGCTGGTGAGAGTGCTGTTATAGAAAGGGCAATTGATGCTGGTAAGGGGGTTATTAGGTTGTTTCCAAACTGGGTTCCGAGGGCGTTTTGCATCCCCGGAAAAAGGTTAAAGCTTCATCAGGATGATTACTATGCGTTTGGAGCACACAGAGGGGGTATAGATGAGAGGTGGTTTGCTTCAACGGTGAAAGCTGACAATGGCCCCGAAACACTCGAGGATGAGGGCTTGAGTTATATCTATTTTAAGGATGGCGAAGTTGAACATAAAATCCTGCTCAGAGATGCAATAGAATTATCCGGAGAAAAGATATTGGGTAAAGCCGTAATGGAAAAGTACGGTGGATGGTTGATGTTTGCCAAATTCTTTGACAATATGGAACCTCTTCCCCATCATCTTCATCAGGATGATGAAAAAGCCGCGCTCGTAGGTCAAAAAGGGAAACCAGAAGGATATTATTTCCCCAAACAGTTAAACAATCATCCGGGATGGTTCCCCTATACTTTTTTTGGGCTGAATCCGGGTACAACCAGGGATGATGTAATAGAGTGTTTGAAGAATTGGGATAATGGAGACAACGGTATACTCTATCATTCAAGTGCATATAAGCTTAAACTCGGAACGGGATGGAACGTACCTCCGGGAATACTTCATGCCCCCGGTTCACTTCTAACCTATGAACCGCAGAGATCGTCGGACGTTTTTGCCATGTTTCAAAATATAGTCTGGGACCAGTTTATGCCATGGGATTTTCTTGTTAAGGATGTTCCGGAAGAGCATAAAAAAGATCTTGATTTTATTGTTGATCTCATTGACTGGGAGGCGAACCTTGATCCGGAATTTTACAAGAACAGATTTTTAGAACCAAAACCTGTAAAATCAGTTGAAGAGATGAGAGACGAGGGTTATGAGGAGAACTGGATAGTTTACGGGAGCGAGTATTTTTCAGCAAAGGAACTCACCGTCTTTCCTGAAAGAGAGGTTGTAATAAAGGATAGCGGTCCCTACGGACTTATAGTTATTGAGGGGCATGGGAAGTTTCAGGGGCTTGAAATAGGGGCTCCCGATGTGATTCGTTTTGGACAGATGACAAAAGATGAACTTTTTGTAACCTATGAGGCTGCAATAAATGGGGTTGTTATAAAGAATGAAAGTGACAGCCAGAATCTAGTAATTTTGAAACATTTTGGGCCTGAAGTTTAGCCTGGTTTAGTTTTTAAAAGTAGTTAAAGCTATTTCTTAAAAGAGCGCTGATTTATGAGTGAATGAAATTGTTAAGTTCTAGGGAAAAATTAATTTGGCCAAATTGATGTTAATCCTTTTGATATTTATTGAAGTGGGTGAATTAAAGGTTAGTTTTTGGAACTAATTGGTTTTGAACAGTTAGATATTATCACACTTTAATTATCAATTTGTTTGATTGAAAAGGTTTGTTGATTATTGTGCTCATAAATATAAAGTAGTTAGGATATTTAT
>JALXDB010000210.1 GCA_026990615.1 Spirochaetota bacterium | reverse complement strand
CTCTCAAATATGGATGATCCCACATGTTTTCAACCTGCAGGCCGTCAACGCCTGCTTCTTCAAGAATTTTTGCTTCTCTAACTGCTCTATCAAGGATCTTCTTGAAATCCCCCGAATAGAAGGGAGAACCCGGAAGGGGCAGTAGATGTACCATTCCGATAATCGGTTTATAAGTACCAAAAATATCCTTTATCCATTCTGAATCAGCCATATAACTCAACCTCAATCAATTTGATTGACTTAGAATATTATTGATTTCATCCAGTCCACCGGAGGCCCTTGCACCTACCTTCGTACAGCAGTAAGCCCCGCATGCATTTGCTATCCGTCCTGCATCTTCAATAGGGTACCCCTTTAAAAGACCGTATATGAAACCACCATGAAAGGCATCCCCCGCCCCCGTTGTATCAACAACTTCGACCTTAAATCCGGGGACAACTACCTTTTTATCGCCATCCGTTACAACGCACCCATCCTTTCCCAGCGTAATTGCCGCTATTTTTGGCCCCAGTTCCAGAAGTTTTTCTATATCCTTTTCGAAATTCTCCGAATTTAAGAGCTCCTTGGCTGCATCCTTGCACGGTATAATTACATCGGCAAGGGATATAGCCCTGAAAACTTTGTCTCTTGATGATATACCTGCCTCATCCGTAAAGTATGATATCGGAACATCCAGATCCAGCACTGTTATAACTCCGGAATCTCTGGCAATCTCCATCGATGCGATAACAGGTTCAAGGGGCATAACACATATTTCAGCCTGAAAAATCTTCGAGGTCCTGATATATTCGGCATGCTTTTTTTTGACGTCATCGGCTGTTAGCTCTATAAGTACATTTGGAAACATGGTGATTGCCCTGTTCCCCTGACTGTCAACCTGAATCCAGGTGAACATACTGAAACCCTTTTCAACTACCTCTGCATGCGAATAATCTATCTTCTCTTTTTTAAACTCCTCTATAAGTATCTTTCCGCTCTCATCATCACCCAGTTTACCTATCCATCCTGCGTTTACCCCAAGCCTTGCAAGCTGTGTAAGAACATTACCCGCTACACCTCCGGGGTGTATTTCATAGCCCGTTGCCATTATCTTTTCTTCTTCAGAGGGTATTTTGGGGACAAGGGCAAAATAATCAACAGCTAAAGTTCCAACTGCTGACACATCCACTGAATCACCCATCTATCATACACCGCCCTTCTCAGATTTAATCTAACTTCAAAGCTCGATAATTATTTTGGCATCAAGATCAACCATTTTCAGATCTTCCCGGGGAGTTCCCTTTTTTAAAAGTACAAAGTACTTTAAGTTGTCTCCCCCCGCATCTACAGGTCCTGCCGCAAAGTGCCAGACTCCCTCTTTAAGAATTATCAGCTCACCTAACTCGACCTTGACAAGATTCAAACTATCAATAACGGGAGAACGCCCGGGTGGAGCCAGAGGCACAAACATATCTTTGTTTATAGGAATCAGTATCTCCTCAGAATGCTGGTGGGCTTCCATTCTGTTGAAATAAGAGAATGGTTTTTTAATCTCACAAATTCCCACCTCATAACCTGTTTCTTCTCCTTTAATTACTCCCAGGGGACTCCAGAAATCAAGAATTTCATTGGAAAATATGGGATCGCCCGATACACGAACGATCTCTATATAATCCGGTAGATTGTCATAACTCAGCTTAACTATGGATTTCTCTATTTCTTTCATAGCTACCATCCTTTTAGACCTGCAGGAATACAGTTGCTGGAGAGAATAGGTTTCATAGAAGTATCAGTACTAGAT
>JALXDB010000209.1 GCA_026990615.1 Spirochaetota bacterium | reverse complement strand
GATATACTATTAACCTTTAGTTTAATGATCATGCCCCTGTTTGTAATAACAACAAAGGTGTCATTTCTTTTAACAGAAAGCACTCCCGCTGATTTTCCAGTTTTTTTCGTAAGCTTTATATAAATCTGGCCTCTTGTTCCCCTATTATGCGGCGTAAAATTATCGAATGATACCCTCTTCCCATAACCGTATTCTGTCACAACAAGAAGATCGCTTTTTTCTATCACCTTTGTCATACCGCACACATAATCGTCTTTCTTAAGCTTTATTCCAACAACGCCTCTTGCACTCCTTCCCATAGGCCTGATCTGTTCTTCACTGAACCTTAAAGCATTGCCCATGGCTGTTGCAACAAGTATCTCATCATTTCCACCTGTCGTAATAGCATCAACAACCGAATCATCGGAGCTTAATCCAATAGCTATAATGCCTGTTTTTCTTATCTTCTTAAATTCACCGCTGTGGACCTTTTTTATCATTCCTTTTTTGGTTACAATTAGTATGTATTTTTCGTCTTCTTTCTCCCGAAGGGCGACCGTAGCCTGTATATTTTCCTCGGCATCTATACTGAGAAGTAGTTTAATACTTTGCCCTCTGGATGTTCTCCCCGTGTTTATGATCTCATGAACGTCAAGGCTGTATGCCCGTCCTCTGTTTGTAAGAAAAACTATCTTATCGTGTGTGGATGCAACAAACATCTGTTCGATAAAATCATCATCTTTCAGAGTTGATGCATTTACCCCCACTCCTCCTCTGGATTGATGCCTGAAGGCTGTTATCGGAGTTCTCTTTATAAATCCTTTATGGGTAATTGTTACAACCACATCCTCTTCCAGGATAAGGTCTTTCAGATCGACTTCTTCAGCATCCGGAAGAATCTCTGTTCTTCTTTCATCTCCATGTTTCTTTGCAATTTCCTTTAACTCTCTGGATATCTCTCTAAGTATATTCTGCTTACTCTTAAGGATTTCTTTAAGCCTCTCAATGGTTTTCATCAGCTCTTTATATTCTTTTTCAAGCTTCTCTCTTTCCAGCCCGGTCAGCCTCGCAAGTTTCATCTCGAGAATCGCCTCTGCCTGTACTTTCGTAAAAGAAAATCTTTCGATCAATTTCATCTGAGCCTGGGCAGGGGTTCTCGAAGCCTTTATAATCTTTATAATTTCATCGATATTTTCAAGGGCTTTTAGAAAACCTTCCAGTATATGAGCTCTTTTTTCCGCTTTATCAAGATCAAACTTAGTTCTTCTCTTTACTATCTCTACCCGGTGATCTATATACTTTTCTATAATTTCTTTAAGGTTCATTACCTTTGGTGTAAAATGATCCAGAGCAAGCAGGTTTATTCCAAAGGTCGTTTCCAGTGCAGTCATCTTAAAAAGTTGATTCATTATTACGTGGGGATTTATACCTCTTTTGAGTTCTATAACTACTCTTATACCATCTCTATCCGATTCATCCCTTAAATCGCTTATACCTTCGATTTTTCTATTTTTTACATGATTTGCGATATCCTGAATCAGCCTAGATTTATTCACCTGATACGGGATCTCGTTTATAACCAGCATTTCTTTGCCGTTCTTTAAAGTTTCAATATTAACCCTGGCTCTGACCTTTATCTGTCCATTTCCCGTTGTATATGCCTTCTTAATTCCATCCGTCCCGATTATTAAACCCCCAGTAGGAAAATCAGGACCCGGTATTATTTTAATAAGTTCCTCTATCTTGATATCAGGATTTTCTATCGTTTTAATAACACCATTGATTACCTCTCTTAAATTATGCGGAGGAATATTTGTCGCCATTCCAACCGCAATACCACTTGCTCCGTTTGCCAGCAGATTCGGGAACGCGGCCGGTAAAACTTCAGGTTCTTTAAGGGTATCATCAAAATTCGGAATAAAGTTAACTGTATCTTTCTCTATATCCTGAAGGAGCAATTCTGCCATCTGGGTCATTCTTACCTCTGTATACCTCATGGCAGCCGGCGAATCGCCATCTATTGAACCGAAATTTCCCTGCCCTTCAACAAGGGGATATCTCATGCTAAAATCCTGCGCCATCCTTACTAGGGCATCATATACAGCCTGATCGCCATGAGGATGATACTTTCCCAGAACATCCCCAACCACTCTGGCACTTTTCTTGAAGGGTTTATCGTGCGTTAGATTGAACTCCTTCATATCGTAGAGAATTCTTCTATGGACAGGTTTAAGTCCATCTCTTACATCCGGAAGTGCCCTGCTGACTATAACGCTCATCGCGTATATAAGGTAGGAGTTCTTCATCTCATCTTCGATGAATGTCTTGATTATCTTTTCCTGTGGTGGCAATGCAGTATCTCCTTTATTTTGATGCTGAAATCATCCGGTATTAAAGACTATACATCCAGATTTTTAACAAACTTTGCATGGGTTTCAATAAACTTTCTTCTTGGTGCTACAGCATCTCCCATAAGGGTAGAGAAAATTTCATCGGCTTCTACAAAATCTTCCGAGGTAATCTGTATTAAAGTTCTTTTCTCCGGATTCATAGTTGTTTCCCAAAGCTGTTCAGGATTCATCTCTCCAAGACCCTTGTACCTCTGAACATTCACGCCCGCACTTCCTATTTTTTCCAAAATTTTATTCTTTTCCTCTTCAGAATACGCGTAGTACACCTCTTTTTTCTTCGTTATCTTATAGAGCGGGGCACATGCTATATAAACATACCCTCTTTCAATAAGCTCCCTCATATATCTAAAGAAGAACGTCAGTAGGAGGGTCCTTATATGCGATCCATCAACATCGGCATCTGCCATGATTATTATCTTTCCGTACCTCAATTTCGATATATCAAAATTATCTCCTATGCCGGTTCCAAGAGTTGTTATAATTGGTTGAAGTTTATCGTTGCTGTACACCTTATCTATTCTTGTCTTTTCCACATTTAGCATTTTTCCCCACAGGGGAAGAATTGCCTGAAAAGTTCTGTCTCTGCCCTGCTTTGCACTTCCACCTGCACTATCACCTTCAACTATATAAAGCTCTGTTTTAGCTGGATCCTTCAAAGAACAGTCGGCAAGCTTACCCGGTAGGGTGTCATTTTCCAGAGCGTTTTTTCTCCTCGTTAGCTCTCTTGCCCTTCGTGCAGCCTCTCTTGCCTTTGCCGACTGAATACACTTTTCTATTATCTTTTTTGCAATGTTGGGATTTCTCTCAAAATATTCAGACAGGTGGTCATATACCAGCGACTCCACAATTCCCTTTATCTCCGAATTACCCAGCTTCGCTTTGGTCTGGCCTTCAAACTGCGGGTTTTTAATCTTTAAACTGATAACTGCCGTTAATCCTTCCCTAACATCATCACCAGTCAGAGATATCTTGTTCTTTATAGACTTATTTCTCTTTATCTGATCATTAATTGTTCTGGTTAGGCCCGATTTAAAGCCAACTAGGTGTGTTCCCCCTTCTACCGTATTTATATTATTAACAAAAGCGAATATATTCTCCACATACCCTTCGTTGTACTGCAGGGCTACCTCTATTTCCATGTCATCCTTCTTTTCCTCAAAATATATTGGGTCTTTATGAAGGGTATTCTTTGACTGATTCAAATACTGAACAAAACTGACAATTCCCCCATCAAATTTAAAGTTATGTTCTTTAATATTGTTCTTATCCCTGATATCCTTAATATTGATATTTATACCTCTATTGAGGAACGCCAGCTCCCTCAGTCTTTTGGAAAGGGTATCAAAATTGAAGTTGATATCTTTAAATATCTTTTTGTCCGGTTTAAATACTATCTTTGTTCCGCTTTTGCTACAATTTCCTCTTATCTCTACAGGTCCTTCTGGTTTTCCCCTGTTATACCTCTGATAAAAGAGCTTTCCATCCCTGCAGACATGAGCTTCAAGCCATTCGGACAGGGCATTAACCACAGACACCCCAACTCCGTGCAAGCCCCCGGATATCCTGTAGGTTTTATTATCGAATTTGCCTCCGGCATTTAACTTTGTCATAACAAGTTCAAGAGCCGATACCTTCTCTTTTGGGTGTATATCTGTTGGTATCCCTCTTCCATCATCCTCAACCTCAATAACATTTCCCCTTTTAATTGTCACCGAAATATTTTTGCAGTACCCCGCAAGAGCTTCGTCAATGGCGTTGTCAATAACTTCATAGACGAGATGATGTAAACCTTCGGGCCCTGTCGAGCCTATATACATACTTGGTCTTTTTCTTACATGTTCAATCCCGTCCAAAATCTGGATGCTCTCGGCATCATAGTTGTAGGCCATAATCTATCTCCAGTTTCTCTCTTTACTTACCCTATACCAAACAGTTAATATGAGGTGTTTGAAAAGTAAAACAAGTCTATAAAGTCGGTCTTTACAACTATTTGCGTTTTATCTAATATAATAGTTTTTCTTACTATACTCAACTTAATCCCTTTTCTTCTTCATTTTCTCGTTGTACACATAGGAGCTGAGAATCAAATTTTTTAAAGATTCCCTTAACTCTTCATCCTTAATTCTGTTAACTATCTCCTCAGCCTTTTTAATTACACTGATGGAAGGTTTAAGGTCAACTTCATAATTTTCTTCAATCCGTCTATCATTTTTAATAAAACCTGATTTAAAATGTATTTTTTTAACAATTTCAAGACCAAGTTCTCTGTTTATTTTTCTTATAAAAAATCTCTCTTTTAAGGAGAGTTCGTTTGCCAGTACAGGAGAATTAACATGAACTATAAGGGTTCCATTTTTAAATCCTACTGCCTTTGTTTTTCCATTTACTGTTTTATCCTCCTGTTTATTCCACAGTTCAATAGCTTTATCAACATTTACCCTATAATTAAGATATCTATTCTTTTTGAGTAGATCTTTCAGTATTTCCCCAATCTTTACAGGTTCTTTACACATCTTGTATTACCCGTCCATTCTCTATTCTATATCTCGCATCAGTTGTCATATTTTCCGGAAGATTTTTAAAGGATGTAGTAGCAACTATTTTTTGCGATCCGTTGTCGAGAATATCCCACACAACCTTTCTTATCTGAAGGTCTAACTCAAGAAATACGTCATCTATCAGGGTTATTGGTATAATATCTTTCGTGCGTCTGTAGTATTCAAGCTGGCAAACCCTGAGAATAATTGAAGCCACTCTGGCCTCACCGGTTGATCCAAATCTGCGAACTTTAAAACTATTCTTGCTAACCAGAAAATCATCTCTATGTGGTCCAAACAGGCTCATTTTAAATGCTATCTCTTTTTCAAGGTTCTTTTTCATTGTTGAGTGGATTATTTTCTCCAATTCAATACTGCTACTTACGGAAAACTCTGATAAATTATTTTTTTCGCCAATATTCGATTCATATCTCAATGAAAAACTGCCTATATTTATATACCTTTCCTTTAATATTTCTCCAATAATCCTGTTGAAAAAATCTATAAGCTCAACCCTTTTTGCAACAACATATGCTCCGTAATGTGAAAGTCTTTCATTTAAAACTTCAATAAAACTCACGTCAACGCTACCTCCATCACCTGCTCTCTTTAATGCGGCATTTTTCTGTCTTAATATATGATTGTACTTTTTCAGGCTATCCATATATATCCTATCCGATATTGACAGTGTGGTGTCCATAAAGTTTCTTCTAATATGCGGTGGGCCGGATATTAGATATATGTCATCTACAAGCATATTTACAACTGGAATTCTCCCAATTATACTGGAGAGTTTTTTTTCTGGAACATCATCTATGTAAAGCTGTTTCTTCCCGTTTAAAAACTTTATCGTTACTCTTTCTTCTTCCGTTCCAGTAAAGAACCTACCCTCTGCAACAAAATATTTACCTCCCCACCTCAAAATATCCTTCTCGATGTGGCCTCTGAACGACTTTGTTGTTGAAAGATAGTACACTGCTTCCAATATGTTTGTTTTACCCGCACCGTTTGCACCTGTGATCACATTGGTACCTTTGTTAAATTTTACATCCGCCGCCTCATAATTTCTGAAATTTTCAAGGTGGAGAAATTTTAGATGCAATATAGAAGATATACCCCTCTAATACATTTTGCAGCACTTAAAGAACATTAAATATTAGGATTTCCAATATATCCCGCACTAGTCAGCCCAAACATACTAACTGACAAAACACTTAACTTTTCTTTTATAGATATTAACATAAATAGTTATTTAAAGTGTGATTAAACGGTAAGAATAACAAGCGTGTTATTTGCGAACAATGACACATACAAAATAACTAAATACAGGTTTAATAACACACACACACACACACACACATATATATATATATATG
>JALXDB010000208.1 GCA_026990615.1 Spirochaetota bacterium | reverse complement strand
ATTAATTTGAGGTGATGTAGAAATGAAACTTAAAATTATTTTAGAACCAAGTGAGGAAGGGGGATATACTGTATATGTTCCTAGTTTACCAGGATGTATCAGTGAGGGAGATACCAAAGAAGAAGCCCTTAAAAATATTAAAGAAGCCATAGAATTATATCTTGAACCGGTTGAAGATGATTTGATACCTTTTGAACAAAAGAAAATGGAAATAATCGAATTAACTTTATGAGCAAAGTACCTAGTTTAAATTATGATAAAGTCATAAAAGCTCTTCAGAGAGATGGATGGGTTGTAGTAAGGCAGAAAGGAAGTCATATTAGATTACATAAATACACAAGAGACAAGAAGTTAAAATTAATAGTTCCTGCACATAAACCTATTAAAAGATCAACATTAGCACACATATTGAAGCAAGCTGGATTAACTGTAGAAGAATTTTTAAAGCTCTTATAATTGTAACAATTTATAATCTAACAAACCGCTTCAGCGGACCCGCTTTACAGCGGGCCGCTGAGTTTGGGCGTTATGGATAAATAAAGAGGAACAACAATGAAAACTATTGATTTTTTAAGAGAACCAACATCGGATCGGCTTAGAAGAGAAATAAAAAATATTTGCAATAGTTATAGCCACCCGTGGGACATTTTAGCCGAGCTAATTCAGAATGCTGTTGACTCTATAATGCTTTATAATAAAAAATTTGGCGAGAAAAATAAAAAAAATCATAGTATTGAACTAGAAATAAATGCTATTGAGAGATCAATTTTTATTAGGGATACAGGGACTGGGTTTTCTTCAGAAAAATTTGCCGAGTTACTTGCTCCTCATGGTACCGATAAGGATAATGTACCTGATACCATTGGAGAAAAAGGGGTAGGTCTAACATATACTATCTTTGTCTCAAATCTGTATAAAATTAGTACTAAATCAAATAATGCTCTCATCGAAGGAGAAATAATAAATGCATCTCTCTGGAAAGATGGAAAAATCGATGACTTGCCTGTTTTTAAAATAACAAATTGGGAATTGAACGAATTTAATCCATTAGAAACATTTACTGAAATCTATCTTAAAGATTTTGAAAAAATTTTTTCTGATGATGAAGACATTTTTTCTGCTAACATTAATACATTGGAATATATTATACGAACAAAAACTGCACTAGGATGGTTAAAAGGTATTTTTAAAGAAATGACTTTAGATTTAAATGCAACATTAATTTATATAAATGAGGAAGGGAATAAACATGAAATAAGTTTTAAGCATAGTTATATGTTACATGAAGAATTTTTAGATAAAACTGGCATGGTTGAGCTTGATGAGTTTAGAAATTTAGCAGCAACACTAGATGACAGACAAAAAGCTAGAAAATTGCAAGGAAAAGCAATTGTTAAGAAAGGAGCTATACAAAGAAGTAACAAAAAAAATCAATTATTATGTATTATTTGCACCTAGCAGAACCATGTGGAAGGATATTAGTGAAAAGGGGAAAATATTTTATGTAGATAATAGTGGTAGCAAAAAATATTTTTATGAAGGCGGCATATATGTAGGTACAAAGGGTATGCCTACAGGTATCAGAATAGAGCCACCTATTACAGGCTATGCTGGCTATTGGCCAAATTTTTATATGATATTGGAACATGATTCCATTGTTTTTGATCTTGGACGTAAATTTATTCCCGGAAGAACAAAGGGGTTACTAAGAGATATCGCCAAACAACTGTTTCAAGAATTTTTACCTTTCATACAATACGCAACATCCGATCCAGCTATTAAATCAGCCA
>JALXDB010000207.1:1512-6330 GCA_026990615.1 Spirochaetota bacterium | reverse complement strand
ATAACGAACTAGTCCCTCCTTCTCTAAAATTAGCCAAAACTTCTGGAACATAAATTGTTTTAATATTTTTAGAAAACAATTTAACAGTTAAGTCGTAATCTGCAGCTATTTTATAATTTAAGTTAAAACCAATATGAAATGGAGGGCATTATGAAACCCAGGATATATTTTACATTTTTTCTTGTTTTATTTCTGATTTTTCCAATTATGACTCTTTTTGCTACTATTTCAATAGATGTTACATATCCTGCCGGGGGAGTATTGAGTTACAACCGATTCCTGGTAGCTGATCTTGGACTCCTTGGAGAGGGTAAATCCAATAAAATTTTTGAAATAAGGTTCGGAAGTGATACATCGACCGATAGCTATTACCTTCATATAAAAGTAACAGACAACAGCAACGGCAAGGTTCTTCTTGAGGGCAATACTGAAAGCTGGCCTTACAATGAAAGGTTTTCAGGGCAGACCTATACAAATTATAATATTACCGAGGCTGCAAGCCTTGGCGGAAGTTTTAGTATAAGTGATGAGTCAAAAACTCTTCAGGATAAAATACTTGCGACCGGTGCACTTCCGGAGGGTACATTTACAATAAGCTTTGAGCTTAAAAAGGCTTCTGATAATTCTACCGTTGATACGGCTCAGATTACTGTTAACATCGATCCTCCGTATCTACAGCCCATTTATCCGGTAAATAATTACGTTACTCCTTCTTCACTGGTCTTCAGATGGAGGAGTAATTTATCCAATTTAAGTCTTCATATATATAGCGATCCCAGAGGCAAAAATGAGGTGAAATCTGGTAGCAGACTTCCTGCTGGCGTAAGTGGCGGGATGTATGATGGTACCTCAATAGCAACGCTTCTTTCATACGGTAAAACCTACTACTGGCAGATTACAGGCGATATTAATACATCCCACGGAACTGAAACATTGAAGGGGCCAGTGAGCTCGTTTATCCTTAAAACCGAGGGTTCAGGAGGAGGTTACTTCGGTTTAAGCGAAGGGGAAAAGGCTCAAATTAAAGCGAGGCTTATAAAACTTTTGAAGAGCAAAATCAATAAAAGGGCAGCCCGTTCAATAAGGAGTTTCAATCTGGACAGAGTTTTACTGGACAATTCAGAAATATCTTTAAACGAAATCTTGAATATTTTGGAGATGCTTGAGAAGGGTAAGTTAAAAGTTAAGAGTGTATATTTTAAGTAAAACTAAAGCGCGGAGGTTAGTAATGGGTAATAAGAATATATATTTCGGTTTTATTCTTTTGTTTCTGGTTCTGATGATACCTTTTACAGGGTTATCTGAAGATGTAATAGCGTATTTTGATGAAATCGGCGGAGATGTAACAGTCGACAGAGGTGGTGTTAGCATTAACGCCAGAATGGGAATGTTTTTAACTCCCGGTGATGTAATTAGAACGGGAGAGGAGAGTTTCGCAACGGTGGTATTTCAGGATGATGGGAGCAGGGTTAAACTTGGAGAAAATGCTCTGCTCACACTAAATGCAAAGAGGAAGAAATTATCTTTAAAGAAAAAACTCTTTCTTAAGACGGGAAGACTCTGGGCAAAAGTTGCCAGGAGAAGGGGAACGGAGTTTCAGGTCAAGACTCCTACATCCGTCGCATCTGTTAAAGGTACAAGATTTATAATCGAAGAACAGCAGGGTGGCATTACCTGGCTCTGGGTATTGGAGGACAGTGTAGAATTCTCAAATGGCAAGGTAAAGGTAACGGTGAACGAAGGAGAAAAGGGGAAATCCAGCAAGAAAGGAATTGAAGTGAATAAAATAGAAGAAGGGGATGTTCCAATAGAACCCGGTGTGCATAATCTTATATTCTACTTCAAGAGTAGAGACGGAGGAGAAATGCAAAAGGAGCTGCATCTTGAGTTTGAAAAATAGGGGGTTCAAATGAGAAAAGTAATAATGAAAGAAGTACATATATTGATCCTGTTCATAACGGCATTGCTTTTATCAACTACCTTATCGGCTATAGCCGGAACTTCTCCCTCTCTTTTAATTTTAAGCCCGAGTACAGGGCAGGAGTTTAAAGAGGGAGATTCTGTTGTTATAGCAATATCTATAAAGGATGCAGAGGGAGATGTTGATGAATCTACATTTTCCCTGTATCTGGATGGAAAGAATATTACTCAGAATGCGAATATTTCTGTTTTTCTTGTAACATACACAATAGAAAAGGTACAGGGAATTGGTAAACATAGCTTTTCTTTTGAGGCAGCAGATAGAGAGGGTAATAAATCCGAAGTATCGGGATACTTTTATGTGGCAAAAAAGAGAATTGAAAAAGAGTTTTTCTCGGTTAATGGAAGTGTAAGAATGGGCGGCAGGTATGATAAAGAAGCGGATGAAGAGCTTGTCGGAGTCGCATCTGTTAACCTTTACGGGAACATTATAGAGACTTTTAGTTATTCTTTGAATGTAGAACTGACCAATGAAACAACTACCGACCAGCAGAGAGTCTCAACTTACAGGCTTGATATTGAATCCCCTATTGGAACTTTTATCTTTGGAGATACAACTCCGTCCTTTACTGATTATTCGATAAACGGTACACAGGTGTTTGGTATTCATTTAATGCCTCAGTTCGGGCCTGTTGGATTTGAGCTTGTGTATGGACAGAGCTACAGGGCGGTTAAAGATCTTGAAATATACAAACGTATGGTTTATGGTGGTAAATTAAAAATCGGCAACAGTGATACTGTTTTCTGGGGGCTGTCGGTTTTAAAGGCCAAGGATGATGTTAGTTCTTTGAGTTCAGCCACGAATACCACTCCTAAGGACAACCTTGTCGTATCGACTGACTTTTCTTTGAAGCTGTTCAGGGGAATATTTGGGCTAAGGGTAGAAGCCAATGAAAGCCTTTTAAATGAAGATATAACATCGGGAGCTTCTGACTTTTCCGATTTTAAACTGCCTATCAATCCCCAGGATTATGAATGGCTGTTTACAATCAACGAGCATATTGTACCTATTATGCCGGGTTTTACAAACCTAGCTGCAAAGGGAGTAATTACTGCAGGTCCTGTTTTCGGTAATACGATAAACTTTGAATATTTTTATGTCGGGCCGAGTTACTATTCACTGCTCAACAGCGGATTAACCAATGACCAGTCAGGATTTAAAATCTATGACACCCAGTGGCTCTTTAACAGAATGGTTTACCTGAATGCGTCTTATCAGAATAGCTGGAACAACCTTGAAAATACGCTTTCGAATACGACAAGATCACAGGGTTACAGCCTTGGGATGTCTGCTTTCCCAAATGACTATTTGACCCTTAATGGTGGTTTCAGTTATTCAACGTCTTCAAATAAAGCTGATGTCGATACATCCACACTAATGCTGAATGTAGGTGCTACAAAGAATATGGTAATCGGTAGTACGGATAGTTATTTGAGTCTTTCCACCAGTGCAAATATATACAGAGATAAGGTCAGCTCCGGCAATGATAGTGAGAGGTATTCGATCAGAAGCGGTCTTACAAGCTACTTTGACCGGCTACCACTGTCGACAAAAGGTGTGCTGGGATACGATTTTGGCAGCCAGGGATCACTGTATCTTGAAGGATGGGCAGAGTACGCTTTTCTGCCTGATCAATCCCTTGTTGTATCGGCTGGAGCAGTCTACCAGAGCGGTCCAGGTTCTCTTGATATTAGTTCTGATTTGAGCTGGAATGCAATATATGATATCGATGTAGAGGCGAGCTTAGACTATATAACCGATTCCGGGGATATTTCACTTTCTGTTTATGCTACAAAGAAATTTTAAAAGAAAGTTTTAATCAGCAACTGTAAAAGAGGGGACCATGAAAAAAGAAACAAAGCGCCTGTTAATTATACTGGGTATTGGATTTTTCTCCGCTGTTCTGATGATTGTGTTTTCAAACCTTACATTTTTTGTAAATCTTGAGCATAAACTAACCGATTATAAGTTTGCTCTCAGAGGGATCAATTATGAGGGCCTTAAGAATTCTGATATAGTGATTGTTGCAATTGATGACCAATCCATTGCCAGTATACCCTACAAGTATCCCTGGCCAAGAACCTATCATGCAAAACTGGTGGATAACCTCAAAAAAGCCGGGGCAAAAGTAATAACTTTTGATATTGAGTTTACAGAAAAAAGCACTATCAATCCTGAGCAGGATTATATATTTAGGGATGCTATTAAAAGGGCAGACAATGTGGTTCTGGCAGGGAAAATGGTTGTTAAGAAAAGCGGAAATTACGAGATGATAAGTTTGCTGGAGCCAATAAAAATATTGAGGGAGGTTGCGCCATACGGTATTGTAGATACAAAGTTTGATAGTGATGGGTTTGTAAGGAGGTACATTCTTTTTAGGGAGTACAACAATAAAATACATCTTTCCCTCGGGCTTCAGACCATAGCGATGTATCTTGGATTAAAAGGTGATCCCAAAAACTGGTTCAGACAGCTACCCGATGGGAATTTTATACTTGGAAATAAGTATCTGATAAAAAAATATGATAATCTTCCTTCAACATTGATCAATTACTACGGTCCTGCCTCTTCATTTAAGACGATTTCTTATGAACAGGTTGTCGATGATAAGGGGTTTAAACTGCTGCTCGATAGAAACACTTTTAAAGATAAAATAGTACTTATAGGGTCAACTGTAACAGAGCATCACGATCTGTTCTCAACTCCTTTTTATATTTCCGGTGGGGAGGCTCTAACCCCTGGTGTTGAGATTCACGCCAATTTTATTCAATCTGTGCTCGACCAGAATTTCATCGGGAATGTAAACTACTCAGTGGTGTACATACTGACATTTATTT
>JALXDB010000207.1:0-1502 GCA_026990615.1 Spirochaetota bacterium | reverse complement strand
GTATAGGTGGTGTGTACTTTATACTGAATATTTTGCTATTTACAAAGATGAATATATTGATGGATCTTTTGACACCGGCAAGTGGTATCGCCCTTTCTTTTGTGGGATGCAGTGTATACCAGTACTTCAGTGAAGAAAAGGAGAAAATGTACGTAAGGTCAGTTTTTAAACATTATCTTGCTGAAAATGTGGTAGAGACGGTTTTGCAGGAAGCCGATGCCCTCACCTTCGGTGGACAGAAAAAGCACCTGACGGTTCTTTTCTCTGATATTAGGTCTTTTACAACCTATTCCGAAAAGTACAGCCCTGAAGAGGTTGTAAGTATACTCGGTGAGTACCTAACAGAGATGGTGGATGTCATTCTGAAGTATGGTGGAATGCTAGACAAGTTTGTAGGCGATGAGATAATGGCTGTGTTTGGAGCGCCTCACTACTTTGATGATCATGCAGAACGGGCCTGTTTAACTGCTCTTGAGATGATAAGAACTCTGGATAAATTGAAAGAAAAATGGGAAGCGGAGGGCAGAGATAGTTTTGATATTGGTATAGGGATAAATACCGGTGATATGATAGTTGGGAATCTGGGTTCAAAACAGATATTCGATTATACAGTAATCGGTGATGCTGTTAACCTTGGAGCAAGGCTCGAAGGTATTAATAAAGTTTATCCCACGGTAAATCATATAATAATAAGCGAGTATACAAAGAATGAAATAAGCGATAATCTTGTAACCAGGGAGCTGGATTCAGTAAGGGTAAAGGGTAAGAAAAAGCCTGTAGCAATCTTCGAACTTGTCGGCGAGAGAGAGGTAATGGTCTATCCTGAAGAGTTTTTAATGCACTACCATAGGGGGTTGGAGCTGTACAAAAGGCGTGAATGGGAAAGGGCCATCGATGAATTTAAACAGGCTTTACAGCACAGGGATGATGAGATCTCAAAGATGTATATAAAGAGATGTAAACATTTTATCAAGTATCCTCCTGCAGAAGACTGGGACGGGGTGTTTACACTGAAGACAAAATAAAAGTGAAGGAATCGGTTGAGTTGAAAAGCTATTATGGGTTAAGGTATAAAAATAGTAAATAGAAAAGGTAAAGACTTCTCTAAATTACGATCCATTTACAGAAGTTAGCTGGTAAATACCACAATCACGATTATGTGAAACATCAGTTATAAAAATTTTTAGTCTTTTTTTTGAATCTAATAATTTATTTTATAAAGTAATGCCTTTTCCATCAAATTATATTAAAATAAAAATAGACTGGACAGCAATGTTTTTTATAATTGCCCTTTTGCCATCTATAGGTATTGTAAATTTTATGTTGATTGCCAATTGCCAATTGCTGTTTAATAAACACAGGCTAAATGAGAATAATTCTATTTCCACCTGGGGGATTAAAAAATAAGGTGTTATTTTCAACACTAATTGAAAAATTTGGCTTAATTAGAATCACCGCTCTTTGCAGAAAATAAAAAAAGATATGTTATTTTTTGCTTTTAT
>JALXDB010000206.1 GCA_026990615.1 Spirochaetota bacterium | reverse complement strand
TTGCTATCCCGTGTCTTATAGCTCCGGCCTGACCGGTAAATCCTCCGCCCTTTACTGTTACATTTATATCCCATTTGTCAAGGTTGTCTGTAACTTCGAGGGGTTTTAGTATTGTGTGTATCTCGTTTTGTGTTGGAAAGTACTCTTCAGGAGTTTTCCCGTTTATTGTTATTTTTCCTTCGCCACTTCTTATCATTACTCTGGCAACCGAGGTTTTTCTGCGGCCAGTTGCAAATGTCCAATTATCAGGCACCTATAGCCTCCTTAAACTATATTTCAATAATTTCGGGTTTTTGAGCAGCATGGGGATGCGATTCCCCAGCGTATATCTTAACATGCTTTAGCTGTTTTCTTCCCAGTCTGTTGTGGGGTAGCATACCTTTTATTGCATTCCTGATTGCAAATGTGGGGTCCTTCTGCATCATCTTGTAGAAGGGAATCTCCTTAATGCCCCCCGGGTAACCTGAATGCCTGTAATATTTTTTGTTCATAAACTTGTTGCCCGTTACCCTTATCTTATCTGCATTTATTATAATTACGAAATCTCCCATGTCAACGGATGGTGTATATTCGGGTTTATGCTTTCCTCTCAGTATATATGCAGCTTTGCTTGCAACCCTTCCAAGAACTTTATCTTTGGCGTCAATGAGATACCACTTTTTTTCTATATCTCCCTCTTTTGGATAGTATGTCTTAAACATCTTCTCGATCCCCAGAATGCTTTATTTTATTTTTGGTTATTTTTAAATACAGTGTCTGAAGAATAACCAGTTATTTGCAATTGGAAAATATCTTATAGCCAAAATATTTAAATGGGAATAAAACCCTATTTATTTAAATATTCAAATTTTGGTTGAAAGATATAATATAGAATATCCTTTGTCAAGAAAAAGTATTTTATTATAATATCTTTTTAGTTTTCCTAGAAGGTTAATGCATCGGCCATCAAAATCAATATTTAAACGGTGCACAGTTATTGTGCAAAATTATTATTAGGTAACAGTATATAGCAATAGATGAAGATAACAGATATTCAACCCCAGAAGAAGAAAAAAAACAGGTTCTCTATTTATATTGACGGAAAATATTCTTTCTCATTAGATTTCAATACCCTTGAAAAGTGGGACTTCCATATTGGCGACGAGATAAGCGAGTCTGATATAGAGAAACTCAAGAAAAAAGATGAATTCTGGAGGGCGCGCGATTACTGTCTGAATCTGTTTTCCTACAGGGACAGAACAGAGAAGGAGTTGAGGAAGAGGCTTTCCGAAAAGGGCTATTCAAATTATACAGTTCGGGCGGTAATTGATTATCTTAAAGAGAATGACCTGATCGATGACAGGAAATTTGCCGAAAACTGGATAGATGCAATGATGAAACTGAAGCCGATGGGGAGGTTCAGAGCTGTACTGGAATTAAAAAAGCTCGGTGTACCTTCTGAAATTGCAGAGAGTGTGTGCGAGAGAATTATTACATACGATGTTGAAAAGGAGCTTGCAGAAATAGCGGCAGAAAAGAAGCTTAAGTCTTTGACCTCCTATGATACAGAAACAAAATTGAGAAGATTTATGAACTTTATGAAAAGCAGAGGTTTTGATTACAGTATAATTGATGATATAAAAAAGGAGTATTTTGGTGAAGAGTTCATCTGAATTAAGAACAGAATTCCTGGAATTTTTCAGGTCAAAAGGGCATACTGTTGTAAAAAGTTCAAAGGTTATTCCCGAAGACGATCCGACTCTTCTTTTTACCAACGCAGGGATGAACCAGTTTAAAAACTATTTTCTTGGTATTGAGA
>JALXDB010000205.1 GCA_026990615.1 Spirochaetota bacterium | reverse complement strand
AAAGATTAATCTTTTTTGAAATATTCCAGTATAACCCAATTAATAGTATACAAGAATTAAACAGGCAAAACAAGAACGAATGAACCGGCAATTTGATTAATACAAATTGAGTATTTGTTCTGATATAGTAAACTATATTAAGTTATATTCAATGTAACTCTAAATTTAAAATTATTACAATTTTTCAGGATTTAAAGGGTAAAATATTTTATATACTGCAATTCTACCTGTACCTTATCCTTGGATCAAGGTACGCATATATAACGTCAGCAATAAAGTTTGTAAAGGTAAATATTAAAACGATTATCATAGAGATCGCCTGTATCAAGGGTAAATCCCTGTGATTTATGGCGTAGAGCAGGAGCCTTCCTACACCTGGATATCCAAAAAGGGATTCGGTTATGATAAGTCCACCGATTAAATAGGCAATACCAATCGCAACTATCGTTACAGTCGGCAAAAGAGCATTTCTTAAAACATGTTTTCTCAATACATATCCCGGTTTCAAACCCTTCAGGTAAGCTGTACGGGTGTAGTCCATTTTCAGCACATCAACCGTGCTGGACCTTGTCATCCTGATAACATATGCCAGATTGGTTAACGAAATTGTAATCCCAGGAAGAATCAACTTCGGGAGTATCTCAAAGAACCTGGCATCCGGTTCTATCGAAGAACTCGCCGGAAAAAGATGAAATTTCAAAGCAAAAAATGCTATCAAAACAACCCCCGTTACAAACTCCGGCAATCCTATAAACCCAAGTGAAACAATGGATATAAGCTGATCAATGAACTTATTCCTGTGGAATGCCGCAACTACTCCCAGCAATATACCCAGTGGTATATACATTGCACAGCCCACAAGAGCCAGCATCCCCGAATTTCTTAACCTCTGGATAACCAGTTTAAAAACAGAAACATTTGTACTTAATGAATTCCCCCACTTCCCAATAACAAAGTTAAAGAGCCAGTGAAAGTACTGAAGATATACGGGCTGATTCAGGCCAAGTTTTTCCCTTAGATTATGAAGGGCCTGCTGTGTGGCAAAACGTCCGAGAACCATGGTAGCCACATCGCCCGGCAAAATCTGGGTGAGCGAAAAAATAAGAATTGAGGAAATCAAGAAGGTTAATCCTACAAATCCCAGTCTTCTCAAAGTAAAACGTAGCATCTTGCGAGATTACTCCTTTTGGTTTTCTATATAAGCAAGTTTTTCTATGGGAATATGACACTTAATCCAGTGGTCTCCATCTCCCTTTTGCCATGGAGGTTCTTCACTTTCACAGATGCTACCTATTTTCCTCGGGCACCTTGTATGAAATCTGCACCCTGAGGGAATCTCCAGTGCACTCGGTATACTCCCCTTTAATCGGATTATTTTCTTTAACCCGTGTCCATCAATAACGGGAACAGCAGAGATCAAAGCTTCGGTGTACGGATGATAGGGGGGCTTCAAAACATCCCTCGAGTTTCCCCATTCGACCATCTCGCCCAGATACATCACAGCAACCCAATCAGAAATACTCTGAACCACAGCAAGATCGTGTGATATAAACATATAGGAAGTTCTGTTCTGCACCTGAAGATCAATTAGCAGATTTATAAGGGACCCCTGAACAGAAACATCAAGAGAAGATAGCGGCTCATCCAGAAGAACAAGATCTGGATTTGTGGCAAATGCCCTTGCAATAGCAACCCTCTGTTTTTCGCCTCCGCTTAATTCCCCGGGCAGCTTGTCTATATATTCAGGAGGCAATTTAACCGCCCTGAGCATTCTCACAACATCGTTTCTAATCCTCTTTTTAGTTTTTCTGCCTTTGACTGAACCCTGCGAAGCCAGGAATAAAGACCTTGCAAGTACATTTCCAATTTTATGGTATGGGTTTAGAGATGTTTCAGGATTCTGAAAAACCATCTGGATCTTTTTTAACTGTTCTTTAGACCTTTCGCCCGTAGTGGGACCAAGCTCTTTGCCATTTAGTAACACTCTGCCGTCTGTGGGCTCGGTCAGGCCAACTATAACCCTGGCCAGAGTTGTTTTTCCACTCCCACTCTCTCCAACGATTCCCAGCGTAAATCCCCTGTTAACCCACAGTGTAATTCCATCCAGTGATTTTACACTTCTTTTCTTCCCAAAGAGATTTAACCCGTATCTGGAAATGCTATAGTACTTCTTCAGATTTTGGGTTTTTAACAGGATTTCCTCTCTATCGGTGGTTTCACTCTTTTTTAAAATGAGTTTTTCACCCTGTTTTACTTCTTCCCTCCTTAATTCCTCGACTTTCTGCCAGTTGAAACAGGAAGTATAGTGCCAGTTCTCAACTTTAACATGTCCCGGCCGATTCTCCCAGCATCTCTTATCAGCAAGCGGGCACCTCGGGACAAAAACACATCCTTCCGGTATTTCAAAAAGTTTTGGGATAGAACCCGGTATATTAGAGAGATAACTCTTTTCACCCGATAGTTTAAACTTTGGTACACACTGGAGGAGCTTATAAGTATAGGGATGCGCTGGATTTTTTATAATCTGCTCTACCCTGCCCTGTTCCATCAGATTTCCTGCATAAAGCACACCGATCCTATCGCATATATTTGCAACCACAGCAAGATTGTGGGTTATATACAGTATGGCTG
Source organism: Spirochaetota bacterium (assembly GCA_026990615.1). Classification (GTDB taxonomy): domain Bacteria; phylum Spirochaetota; class B62-G9; order B62-G9; family B62-G9; genus JALXDB01. Next base: position 3,729 of record JALXDB010000205.1, on the reverse strand, counting down.
TATTGAACCTCTTTTTTAGATCTGATATCAGATCAAGGATAACAGCCTGGGTTGTCACATCAAGAGCGGTTGTGGGTTCATCCATGATAAGCAACTCGGGCTGCGTTATCATGGCCATCGCAATAAGTGCGCGCTGCTGCATTCCGCCCGACAGTTGATAAGGATACCTTTTAGCAACCGATTCTGGGTCCGGCATTGCAACGAGCCTCAGCATCTCAACCGCCCTGCTCATTGCCTCCTTTAAAGAAACACCAAGATGAAATTGTGCAACCTCCGCCAGCTGCTTTCCTACTGTTATCGAAGGATTAAAGGCCGCCTGAGGATTCTGATAGACCATACCAATTTTACCACCCCAGAGATCCCTCAACTCGGACCTTGACATTGAATAGATGTCTCTACCATCAAAGAGAACACTTCCTCCGCAAACTCTACCATTCGGTGGAAGGTATCGGACAATCGAAAATGCTATTGTGGTTTTGCCGGAGCCTGATTCACCGACAAGCCCATAGCTCTCCCTCGGGAAAATGGAAAAGGAGACATCCTGAACTGCCCTGAAAACCCCTTCTTCAGTTTCATAGGATATATTAAGGTTTTTAACCTCGAGAACAGGTTTTAATGTCTCACCATGTATGTCCAATTACTCAATCCCTCCGGTAGAGTAAAAAGTTTGTCTCAGTCCATCTGTCATCAGATTTGTTGCAATTATTAAAAGGGAAATTGCAATTGCAGGAAATATCAACATCCACGGAGCGATGGAAAACCACCCCCTTGCCTCGTTTATCTGAAGTCCCCAATCAGGTGAGGGGGGCTGGACCCCCAGTCCCAGAAATCCCAGTGAAGCAACCAGGAAAACCGAATATGAAAATCTCATGGATACCTCAACAAGCATCGGGCCCATTGTATTGGGTAATATCTCTTTAAACCATATGTAGAGATTTTTTTCACCCCTTATCTTTGCAGCCTCAACAAATTCCCTTGTCTTCAGTGACAGCACCATACTGCGCATTACCCTTGCCTCTATGGGCAGGTAAAGAAGGGCCACAACCATTATCAAGCCCAGTTTGGAAGGTCCTATGGTGACAAGCAGCACCAGCGCAAGCAGCATCGGTGGGATAGAGAGCAAAACATCAAACAGCCTCGTAAGTATTTCGTCCGAAAATCCGCCATAATAACCGGATAAAAGACCCAACGTTGCACCAATCAGTACGGCAATCAAAGTTCCGCTCCCGCCCAAAAAAAATATATTTCTGCTTCCCACTATAATCCTGCTGAATATATCCCTGCCGTACTGATCCGTTCCGCAGAGGTGTCGAAGGGAAGGAGGTTGAAGCCGTTCTTTTATATTTTGAGCCCTGTAGTCATAGGGAGATACAAGAGGACCGATCAATGCCATCAGGAAAAAAAACAGAAAAATAAATGTCCCTATCATCGAAGGGATCTGCCTGTTCATCCTTCTCCAGTAGAGAAGCCATCTCCCCTTTCTCTTTGTCAATGCAGGCGCAGTTTCTACATCTACACTCTCGTGCTCAGGATGAAACATCTCTTCAACCCTTGTTGAATGAAAATTTAGAGTTAAGTTTTTTTATCTTACCTGATTTTTATACTTAAAAAATATATAGATTTTTAAAAAATGGCAGGCGAACTCCATTCCAAGTGAACGGAGTTCGCCGTTTTACTTTAACCTGTGTTAATCCAATTTAATTTCTCTTCTATCTTTTCTCAAAGTAGGCTTTATAAAATCTTGTTCTAGCCCAATCCGACGGAATCGTTATTCCCGACACATCGGCAGTTACGGCTGCCGTAATATCCTCGAAGTACGGTACAATTATCGGCCCTCGCTCTATTAAAATTTCCTGGGCCTTTTTATACAACTCGATTCTTTTAGCTTTATCCATTTCACTATCAATCCTTTTAACCAGCTCATCAAATTCAGGGTCAGACCAGTGACTTTCGTTCCACGGAGCATCGCTCGTATAGGCCAGTTTAAAATAGGTAACCGGCGTTGCCCTTGCTCCCCAATCTGTAATACCGAAATCACACTTCAACCAGCTCTGCTCACCATTTCCGTAATATATGTCGGTAGGAATTACATTGATCTCTACATCGACACCGATCTTGGCCATCTGCTCTTTCCATACAGTAGCAATATTCGGTACATCCATTGCATTCTGGGCATAGAGAGTAATCTTTAATCCGTTAGGATAACCTGCCTCGGCAAGTAACTTTTTAGCCTTTTCAATGTCAGGTTTTGGCGGTTTATTAAGATAGTAATCTTTATAGGCAGGTCCAACCGGGGTAAATCCATTTCCAACTTCTGCAAGTCCGGGCCTAACGGCATCAATAATTTCCCTGTGGTTTGTTGCCAGTTTCAAGGCCATTCTAACTCTATTATCCGAGGCTACATGCCCTTTGTCGGACCTCATATGAAGTACGTAATGCATATTTGAAACATTTGTAAGAAGTTTAAGATTCGGGTCGCGTTTTACTATTTCGACAAACTGGGCACTTAATCCGCCGACAAAGTTCAACTGGCCTCCTCTTAATGCTTCAACTTTCCCCTCGAGGTCAGGAGAAAAGATAAACTGCAGTTCATCAATATACGGAAGGGGTTTCCCATCGTCGCCCTTTTCCCAGTAATAGGGATTTCTGCCGAGAACGATTCTGTCTTCAGGAGAATAATTTTTCACCACAAAGGGCCCACTGCTGATCCACTCTTTAGACGGGTCTTTTATCTTTTTTGAAATGATAACGGCATGATAATCTCCGACATCACTGGGAAACTCGGGATTGGGTTTATCCAGTATAAACTGAACATGTGAAGCATCAGGAGCCTTTATTTCGACAATATTCTTGTAAAGTTTTACAGTCGGAGCTCCAATTTTTGGATCTCTAAGCCTGTTAAAGGAGTAAATTATATCATCAACTGTAATGGGATCGCCATTGCTGAACTTTGCATCTGTTCTGACTGTAAAAGTCCAGACCTTTCCATCAGGAGATTCCCATTTTGTCGCAAGATTTGGGACAGGACGGTTGTTTTTGTCGATAAAAACAAGACCATCGTAAAGCTGCTGACTGACAAGAATATCCGATATTGATGTTGCAAAATGAGGATCAAGATTGTTTAAAGGCTGTATCCCTACCTTTAAAACTCCCCCTCTCTTTGTTTCAACAGTTTTTGATGGAGTTTTGGTTTCAGCTGAAGTACTTTCAGATTCTTTTCGAGCTGTCTTCTCCTTGCTCCCTGCAAATGCAGTCTGAAAGCCCAGTAAGAGCAATAATGCAATAAACAAAACCACTGCTTTTTTCATAGTGAAATCCTCCTAAAGAATAAATTTTGAAAATAGAATTTAAACCCGCAATGACAGAAACAGTCAAATGAATTATATATAAATATCTACAGATTTCAATTCAAATATTGATTCAAAATCGATTTATAAGAGAAATCAGCTTCCAATTGATAAATTAATCGTTGCAAATTGTTAAATTAAATTGAATAAAACGTGCCTACTATAAAACCTGTTTTTGTCCTTTCGAGCGTAGCGAAGAAATCTCTTTTACTTTTCGAGCAAAGCGAAGAAGTATTTTTCTCTTCGAGCTTAGCGAATAAATTTATTCTACTCTCAAACGCAATGTAGTAAACTGTAATTTCGAGCGAAACTAATATTTCCTTAATACATAAGAAATTATAGACTTCCCGCCTTCTCGATGAATCAAGGCTCTGAATTACCG
>JALXDB010000204.1 GCA_026990615.1 Spirochaetota bacterium | reverse complement strand
AGATTAAGAAGGTTGAAGAGAAGGATTAGAAGGCTTATCTGGTTTCCTTCGTATCAGAGTTTTTCTGAACTTGGAATAAAGGGGAGGAGAAACGACAGTGTAAGATACAGGTACCTTGATTTTACAGATTGCAGCGACAGTATTGTTGCAGATTATGGATGTAATATAGGACAGACGGCTGTAAAGGCGGCAAAAGCAGGTGCAAAAATGGTTTACGGTTTTGATTCCCAGGCTGACAGTATCGAAGTGGCGAAGGAGATCGGGGAAATTTTGAATCTGGATAATCTTGAGTTTTACAGGGTTGATTTTAACGATCCTGATTATCAGGAGAAGATTTTAAATATCTTTAATGGGGAATATCCGGATATCTCATTTTTCCTCTCTGTTTATAGAACAAAAGAACTGAAAGATAGGGATGGTTTGTTTAAATTTATAATAGAGCATACCAAAAATACGATATATTTTGAAGGGCATTCAGTTAAAAGCATCGATACAGTTGATTTCTACATGGATTTATTCAAAAGGTTCGGACTTAGGGCCGAGTTTCTGGGCTACAGTCAGGGTGAGACAAGGCCGTTTTTTAAAATCACACTGTGAAAAGGGATTATGCTGAAAGCAGGTTACTTTATAGCAGGGTCTTTACATTACTTACCCACTGTTCTTCCGTTGATAGCTGAAACGGGAGGCAAGATCATTACTTTTAGAAGAATTCCCGGAAGATACTTCTCAACCTGTGAAAATAAGAATTTTGAGGTGGTGAAATTTACCGGTTACGGGGCTTTGTTGAGGAACTTTTCCAAACTCGATCTTAATGTTCTGGTTCATCCCAGTTTTTCAGTACATCATTTTAAAGATTTTAAGAGAGTGGTTCATGTCCAGATTTTTCACGGAACTTCGGATAAGCCTTTTAATTTCCACAGAAGCCTGGCGAAATACGACCTGATTGTTGTTCCCGGCAAAAAGATGAAAGATGATATTATTAAGAGGAAGCTGGCCAGCAGTGAAAAGATTGTAATTATCGGGTATCCCAAACTCGATTCTTTTTTGCACTCAGACTTTGATGAGGATAAATTCAGGGATGAACTATCCATTGACAGTGGAAGAAAGACCATTCTATATTCACCGACCTGGGATGACCCTGACCATTACTCTTCATTTAACAAATACATAGGTGTAATTTTAAGCCAACTGGACAGGTACAATGTTATTGTAAAGCCGCATCCCAATATTTTAAAGTACAGACCGTGGCAGATACTTAAGGCATACCTGCTTAAAAAGAAAAATGCGAGAATCTATCCGGGGAAAATGAATATAATTCCATTGATGAAAATATCCGATATAATGCTTACCGATATCTCCTCGGTTTCCCATGAGTATCTCATCTTTAACAGGCCAATGGTTTTTCTTGCCCCCAGGAATGTGGAGAGCATACCAGAGAGCCACAGATGGATCTGGAGGTGCGGTGATGTGGTGGAAAATCCTGAAGAACTGCCGGAGATAGTAGAGAAAAATCTTGAGAGTAGTGATATATATTTGGAAGAGAGAAAAAAAGCATTAAATTATATATTCCATGAATTTGATGGTAAATCGAGTATAAGGTTCAAAAATGCGCTGTTAAATCTTGTTAAACAAAGAGGAATGCAGTTTTGAAGAAGCAATTCATAAGCGATAATTTAAAATGGGCACTGTCCTATCTTAAGCCTTATACATGGGGATTACTGGGTGTATTTATCCTTACCTTTGGGCAAAACTATTCATTTGCCCTTCTCCCTTCTGTTAGCACGAAGTTTCTATTTGAATTG
>JALXDB010000203.1 GCA_026990615.1 Spirochaetota bacterium | reverse complement strand
GTTACCGCTCGCTTCTCTTTAAGATTTCTCACTTCGTTCGATATGACACAATGCGGTACATTTTTTATGTACTCTAAAAAACCTAAAAAGCCTCCTGCCATCCACATGCAATAACAATCTTTACCCCCAAACACTACCTCAATCTTAATCATGCTCAACTATCAGCTTAAAGTAGTAATCAATATTATCCCTTAAATAATTATTGTACTCATCCTCCACTGCATCGGGGCCCCCTGCGATTTGAAGGTGATAAACATTATCCGTTGCGAGCTCCCCGATGGACAAATTACACTCATTATCACCAGTCCAATTAAATCCATCTATACTCCCTGTTTTACTCGAAGTATTCGGATTTGTACCTGTGATAAAGCTAAAGTTTACAGAATCCTGAAGGGTACCTCTTTTAATAACAGGCGAATAGCTGCTACTTAAGAAACGGAGGGTAAATATTAAAACCACATCTATCTCTTCTGGAGCAGGAGTATCATTGTAATTAATCTTTATATAGTATCCATCGCTATCTTCACCAACCAATACCGCACCTGTAGTAACCGGATTTCCCCCCGAGGAGATACTCGCATCAACCAGTATGCCCGTAAAATCATCAGCATAAAAATCCAGATATCTGCTGAACTGCCCGTCTATCCTGGCATTAACAAGATACTTATATAAAAACGAAAGGCCATCCTTGCCCTTAATCTCTTTTCCAAGCCTCAGGTTATAATCTTCCTCCAGCTTCAAATTTTCATCAAAAGAGATATCAACCGTTCTATCATCAATCCAATTAGCTGTCCAATCAACGGAAGGTGAGATCTCAAGGCCGCTTAGTAGGCTCTCCCTATCAATATCCGATGTAAAATTTATCCTCACAACAGAATCTTTTCCTACATTGTTAATATATGAATAGTAGCAGTCATTCTGGAGGGAGAAGCTGTTCTGATTATTTCTATCAAATGCCATAACACCATCTATTAAAATTGTATCGACTTCAGGATATGGAGTATTAGAGCAGTATTCAAAACTTCTGTCAAACTCCCTAATTGGATTTCCTTCCTGGTCCAGGCCCTTATTAGAAATATAAACGGTGTAAAGGCTATTTTTTTGTAGAGGCTTTTCAAGTACATAGGTAAAGCTACTATCCGAAACCCAGTTAAACCGGCCTTTAGCCTCAGGAGAAATTGAAAAGGCTAGCTCAATGGATGGTCGGTCCACAGAACCGCTGAATGCAAGGGTTAATTCGCCAAGCTCTTCATTTACAGTATCATTCTGAATATCCGGCTCTACTATTAAAGCGGACACGGGCATGGCATCCTCTGTAGACCTGAAAGCCATATAAAAACTTTTTTCCATCTTTTTACCATAAATATCTTCAATATCCTTATCAATAACCAGCCAGTACCTCTTATGGGAAAGCCATTTTTCGACCGGTATTATTGCAACCCTATTTCTATCAATCTCTAAATCAACAGAAACCTGTGAACTACCTTCCTCTTCTACTCTGATTGAATCATACACAGTCTTTTTATTTACCTCTTTGCTAAACACCACCTCTATACTGCTTTTGTCTGTTCCAATGACCGAATCATTAGAAAGATTTATGCTTTCAACTTTAAACTCTCTGAATCCCTCAAGGCTGCATCCAGTAGTAAAAACAAGTGCTGAAATTAATAGGGTTATGGATATAACCTTTATAGATAAATGCCATCTATTAACCCTTTTGATTACCCGGCAATAATTTTTCCAAACATGAAATAGTTTCGGGTGCACCTTCATAGAGAAAACCTGCATCTTTTTTATATTTTAATTTTTATTTTTACTCCATCCCTTAGAGTATCATCAGGGTCCATAAGAATAACATCACCTTCATTCAACCCATTTATAGCTGAAAAACTTTTATCATCGTAATCTGTATATAAGACCTGTCTCCTGTAAACTCTGCTGTCCTTTGAAACGATATATACATACCCTTCATTATCTGTACCCGTGATTAAAGCCTCCTTCGGAATCAAAATCTTCTTCTGAACCGAATTCGTTGGAACATTAACCTTAACAAACATTCCTGGAAAAAGAGTAGGACTCCTATGCCGGAAATTATTAATGATGCAATCTACCTTTACACTTCTAGTTTCACTGTCTACGTATGGATCAACCGTGTAAATTTTACCGTCTATCATTTTTTTGCCACTTTCCACCTCTATGCTTACGCTGCTTCCAACCTTAAAAAAGGGGATGTCCCTTTCAGAAAATGAAGCCCTAGCAACAAGTGATTTTAGATTTATTACAGTGGTAAGAGCTTCGTCCGCATTCACCTTTTCTCCGGTAAACTTTCCGATATCTGTTACAACTCCAGTGTTGGGAGATGTTACCACTCTCTGCTTCAACAACCAGGTGGTTCTATCCCTATCAAGCAGAGCCTTTTTTACCGATAATTCCGCAAACTTAATCCTTTTTCGCTGAATCTCCGTATTTATATACACCAATATGGCTCTTTTTTCTTTTTCGGTATGTGGGATAGCATACCCGGCAGCGGTGATATCCTCATCAGTAAAACCATATACTGCAAGCTCATACTCCTTCTTCATTATTTCAAGCTTCCTCCTTTTTGCATCCAACGAAAATGCCAGCCCTGAATAAGCCTCCTGTGTCAGACCGCCCTTTTCAAACAAAAGCTCTTTTTTCTTAACAGATTCTGCCAGAAATGCTATTTCTTTTTCCATATCTGCGATTTCCATCTTCTTTTTTTCAAGCTGAATAAACTTTTTATAAAGATTCTTTTTCTCCTCGTTATACTGAATATTTGCCGTCTCAAGCTCCTCCTCCGCCTCAATTAGAGTTTTCTCCGTTTTGGCATCCTCAATCTCAAGATTGTAGTTTGATATATAAAAAAGCGGATCTCCCATTTTTACATGGTCACCTTTTTTTACATAAACCTTCTCCAATATACCATCAATCCTTGCCACAACAGTCGCCTTATCCAGAACTTCAAGGTTGCCAAGACCTGTAATATCCCTACGGGTCTTTATACTTTTCACAGTATAAACCCTGTACTCAGGAGGATCGAAAGTCTGATCCTTAACCTCCTTCCGGCCTGGATTATTATTTACTATGCATCCGGATAGAACGAGCATCAAAATTGCTGTAGTCAACAGCGTTGTTATTATCAATAGCTTGGCAATAAACGGCCGGGGCATTTTTTCAGCAATTTTCATTCCATGTTATTTTTCAACCTCCAGTATTCGTACATTTTTATATTCATAATCGATTCAAATTCCCACGCAAGTTTTATAATATCACGGCTAAGCTCATCCATTTTCAGATTAAAATCCCTCTTTTCAATCAAAAATTGTAGATATTCAACATCTTTCAATTCTCCAATCTCCCTCTTGAGCAGAATGATGGATTCATTCTTAGTTATAACCTCTCTCTGTTTACTGTATATATCATACTTATTGGCAAGAGCAGTCAGCTTTATCAGCCATACATCAATATCTCTTTTCAGCCTTTTTCTTCTGTTCTCAATTTGCTTCATTAAATTGCGCGCTTCTATATCCAGAAGTCGTTTTTTATTTACTAAAGAAGCACGGGCAAACAGTTCGGATTCTCCAGTGCCTGACAGTGAATTGCCGGCAGATTTTTTAGATGTGGTAACCGAAATCTCGGGCGTAAAAAATCCAAAATCAAACAGAACATCCAGACCCAAACTATAGGTTCTATTTACCGGAAAAAACCTATCCCCGGAAAAATTGACACCACAATTAATTGAGATATTTTTTAGCCATAAAAGTTTGTTAAGCCTCCTTTGCAGGTCATTATTTCTCAACTGTATCTTCAGCATTTTTATTTCATAATCATTCTCTAAAACCTTTGAATAAAGAACATCTCTGTATTTTCCATTTCTTCTTTTAAAATCTGATAAACCAAATACTCCCTTTAAACCACTTACAAGGCTATCCACTGAGCCTATGCTGCTGTCCTTAAAAACCCTGTAGTAAATCTTTTTTATACTACGATCAAAAATTATGTTTACTTTTTCAGCATCAATATCCAGAAGGCTGATTAAATCCCTGTATGCAATATCTGTATTCTGAAGATTTTCCTCTCTATTCAGCCTTGCCTCTAAAAGCTTTTTTTCAGATTCAATGACATCAATCAGAGTCTTGCTGCCTATTCTGTGTTCAACACCCGTAAGTTCTACTAACTTTTCATAGAGATTTATCTTCTCTTCGATATTTTTCACCGCCCTTTCCCCGAATATTAGTGCTAGATAAAGGTCTACAACATCCGCCTCTATCCGTTTCTCTCTCCGTTCGATCTTAATTCGAGCATTATCAATGGAGTTATGGTATCCCCTGATTTTTACAGGGCCGCTGAACTGGTTGTACAGCACCTGTTCAAGGGTTAAGCCAAAATTATAGGTCGATGTATCCATCTCCCCGACTGCTATCGATTTTGATCCTGAAACATTCGTTTTCAACTTTGGAAACATGCCCCTGTATAAATTCGCCTTTGATCTTAAAAGTTCTCGAAGGGAAACTTTCAATTTGCCAAGCTCAAGATCATTTTTTTCTGCTAATTCAATAGCACGGCCAACATCAAAATAAACTGAGCTTTCCGCATTGATTATAACAGGCATTAAAGTAAAACATATGAACAACACCGGAATCAGGATCATCAGAGTTATTCTCATAATATTTAAGCAAACCTTGCTATGTAATTGACCACATTTTTAGCCCTTAACGGCTGAGAGCATTAAACCGAAGCATTGACTCGATTAATTCAAAAAAAACAAAAACCATCTCAGTTCGTGTTTATTTGAAGCTAACATCAAGGCCCGAACCAAAAAATCGGAGGTCTGACCCGAGGAAGCTGCAAAACCTACCTTAGCCCCGGACAAACAAAACCTTCATATCCCTCAAATTAAGGATACTATTAATAACGTTTTCACAGTATGCCTTATCGATCATCACAATAAATGGCCTATCAGACGGCCAGCTTTAAAACTAAAAGCTACCCCGAAAGATATTCTTGCTGGATGAAGTTTAATTCGGGCCATCTATTCTGGTGATCTCCAATTTCTATGGCCAATTCTCCGGGGATTTTTAAAAAGTTAAAATCAGGCCCGTTTAATATTTTGTTCAAAAATCTACTTACTCTTTTATCCATAGACTTTTTTAAACCCGGCTACCAGTTTTTTTATCAAAACATCCTGAACATCTGCATCAAATATGCTGAGTGTACCATTGTACTGGCATCTGAACTCGGCCTCTTCATTGCCAGATGAATTACCGGATAGAACTTTCAAAATAATCATGTAAAAGCCTTTATATGAATAACCACTCTCAAACCTTTTAATTACTATTTCAGGGATGACTACCAGATCACCCCTTTTCTTTTTGTGATGAAAGGTAAGGCCATCTATCTGCCTGAGGCTAAAACGAAGCTTTTTATTCATTATGTAAGCTATCTCTTCATCTTTGTAAAAGTTAAAAGCCGTAACTTTAACCGGCTGAACATAAAAAGAGGCTTTATACTTTATTGCTGCACTCTTAGCAATGATTGACTGAGATTTCACATTGAAGGATACACAGGATAAGATTAAGAACATTACAGGAATAAGCACTACTATAAAAATGACTTTTTTCATGAACTTAAAAACTCCTATATATTATATGTTTAAGGCACAAAAACTAAAAAAGCCGTGGCTTCAATTAGTATTTTATTCCAGTTGGGCCAGCCGAGCGGGATTATTATTTTATCCAGGGCTAATCACCTATTTTTCAATCCCAACCCGAAAAATACAAAACTTTACCACCTCAATACTGTCAAATACAGGTGCAGTATTCTTTTTATTTTCAACATTTAAATACCCTTTTAGATACACCCTTACATGTCGTACTTTGAAACCATCTTCACAAAAAGAGACCTTACCCCTTCATTTAGTGCAGAGCTGTTTCTTTTTACAAAATCAATCTCTCTTTTTGCTTTCTCTTTCTGGCCGGAGTCTAAAAAGATTTGTGCCTTCCTCAATTTTGACAGTGCTATCAAATTGAAGTACTGTTCAACTTCATTAAAATATACAAACGCTCTGTCATAATCCTTCCTGCTTCTGTTTATTTCTCCCAAAATATAAAGGCAGTCGGCCGCATCACTGCTATTGAGGTCTACATACTTTAAGAGATATTCTTCAGCCTTTTTAAAATTGCCATTAAAAAAGTTTACCTTTCCTGCCCAGTAAATAGCATCAGAATATCCTGGATACTTTTTTAGAGTATCTTTCAAGATGCCAACAGCCTCTTCATCCCTGTTTAATAAAAAAAGAGATCTTGCCCTGACAATAAGAGCCCTTTTATAAAACTCGATGCCCGGATTAATCTTT
>JALXDB010000202.1 GCA_026990615.1 Spirochaetota bacterium | reverse complement strand
GTTCAGGCTGCTGTAATTTTTATTTACAAAGTCAATTATCATGTTTTTAAGGTATCCTACAACGATAACTACATCTCTTATGCCGGCTTCGACAACGGAATCAAGTTGATGTTCGAGAATGGTTTTGTCGCCTATTTTAATGAGGCATTTTGGAGTGTTTTGTGTTAATGGTTGCAATCTTCTTGATGCACCAGCCGCCAACAGTATAGCTTTCATGTTGAAATCTCCAGAAAAAAAATAGGAACAGCTAAAGGTTTTTAGTAAATACTATTTTTTAATTTTTTTGCAATATAACACAAAAATAGTGCATTAACAAGATAAATAACCCTCAGAAATAGGTGCAGGTTTAACAATTTTTTATCTTTTAGATTGACGATTGAACTGTCGCGAAAGTTTCACAAATTAATGTGGACTAAAGAAGAGTAGAATGAGACTAATAATAGTGGTGTATGGATTCTTTATTCAGTCATCTTGGTTAGCCCAAAAATATAATTTGATAAGCATCAATTCATATGAGTTTTGAGTATATTATTGTGAGATTTCTATACAATTTTAAGGGAGTTGACAATTAACTGTAAAAATGCCTTATACAACTGGTATCTTCCTTATTGATTTTAAAATTGACTTTTACTACCTAATTTTTTAACTTCAAATAGGGTTAAAAAATATCATATCTGGTGTATGGTTATGAAAGCTCTATTAATGTTGGAAGACGGTTTTTGTGCAGAATGTGAAAGTTTTACCGGCGAGGGTGAAATATTTGGCGAGCTTGTTTTTAATACCGGCCTAACCGGGTATCAGGAGATTATTACTGACCCGTCATACCGAGGACAGATTGTAATGATGACGAATACAATGATCGGCAATTATGGTATAAGGGAAGGTGAGGATGAATCCACCCGTATACATACTGAGGGGTTTGTCGTAAGGGAGTATTCAGGTGATCCACTTGATATTAAACAGGCCGAGAGGCTTTCCGTTCCTTCAAAACCCCCTTTTTTCAAAAGGGGGTTAAATTTTAATGACCCGCTAACCCTGCACAGTAGAATAACAACAAACCTTGCTACATATTTGAAAAGCCAGGATGTGATAGGTGTCGAGGGAGTTGATACCAGGATGTTTACAAAGCATGTTAGAGAGCAGGGTGCAATGAAGGCGGGCATTACAACATTAACAATGGATAAAAAAGAGTTTTTAAAGAAGGTAAAGGAATCACCCGGAATTGTAGGTCGTGATCTTGTTAAAGAGGTTACCTGCACGGAGCCGTACCTGTACAGTGATCAGGATGGCCTCCGAATAGCTGTACTTGACTGTGGAATTAAAGAAAGTTCTTTAAGAGAACTTGCCATGAGGGGATGCAGGGTCGAAGTCTTTCCGGCGTATTCTGAAAAGTCTGATATTTTAAATAGCAATCCTGATGGAGTTCTTATATCAAATGGACCAGGAGATCCCGCGGCTCTATCTCCAATAGTAAAAACGGTTGAAAAACTTATTGGAAAGGTTCCCATTTTTGGTATCTGCCTGGGGCATCAAATAATCGGACAGGCTCTTGGTGCAAAAACATTTAAACTTAAGTTCGGGCACCATGGAGGGAACCATCCCGTAAGGGATGAAAGAACAGGTAAGGTTTTCATTACAACTCAAAATCACGGTTTTGCTGTAGATATTGAAGATATTAAAGGAAAAGATGTAGAAATTACATACATAAACCTGAATGATTTTACCCTTGAAGGAATGAAACATAAGAAATACCCGTTGTTTTCTGTGCAATTTCACCCTGAAGCGGCCCCCGGACCGCATGATACTCTGTTTATATTCGATGATTTCTTGCAGATGGTGAGAGATTTCAGAAAATAACCCGGTATTAATGCTGATAATTGTAAATATCTAAGTATATAGCGGTCGAAAGCTGTGAAAACCAGCTGGAGTGATGAGGAAAAGTGAATTAACTGACAAAAATAATTTGCAACTAATAATAAAAAAATAGATTACGGATGCAACCATGCCTAAAAGAACCGATATTAAGAAGATTCTTGTAATAGGGTCAGGGCCAATTGTGATAGGTCAGGCCTGCGAGTTCGATTACTCGGGTACTCAGGCCCTTAAAGCTCTTAAAGAGGAAGGATACACCGTTATCCTTGTAAACAGTAATCCTGCTACTGTAATGACAGATCCGGGGATGGCCGATAGAACGTACATCGAGCCACTGGATCCGGAAACTGTGGCAACCATTATTGCGAGAGAGAGACCGGATGCAATTCTTCCAACGCTTGGAGGTCAGACTGCACTGAACCTTGCAAGTGATCTTCATGAAATGGGGGTTTTGGAACATTTCGGCGTTGAAAGTATCGGGGCCAATATAGAGGTTATTAAGAGAGCCGAACAGAGAGAGTTGTTTAAAAAGGCGATGCAGGAAATAGGTCTTGACACCCCTAAGAGTGGAATAGCCCGCTCTTTGGAAGAAGCAAAAAATATAAAAAAGGATATCGGATTACCTGTAATAATAAGGCCGAGTTTTACTCTAGGGGGAAAGGGCGGAAGTATTGCAAACAGTGAAGAAGAGTTTATTGAAGCCGTGAATAAAGGATTGAATGATAGTCCCATACATGAAGTTTTAATTGAGGAATCCATCTATGGATGGAAAGAATTTGAATATGAGGTGATGAGGGATAAGAACGATAATGCGGTTATAATATGCTGTATCGAAAATATTGATCCTATGGGGATCCACACCGGCGACAGTGCTACAGTTACGCCAGCCATGACACTTTCCGATAGAGAAAATCAATATATGAGAGATGCTTCCATTGCAATACTTAGAAAAATAGGTGTTGAAACTGGTGGGTCCAACGTTCAATTTGCCATGAACCCGGAAACAGGAAGAATAGTTGCAATAGAGATGAATCCAAGAGTGTCCAGGAGTTCTGCTCTTGCTTCGAAAGCAACAGGTTTTCCAATAGCCAAGTTTGCGGCGAAACTTGCAGTCGGGTATACCCTTGATGAAATACCAAACGATATCACAAAAAAGACACCTGCATCCTTTGAACCTGTAATCGATTATGTTGCTATAAAGCTACCGAGATTCACTTTTGATAAGTTCCCGGGCACTCCACCTGAGCTTTCAATCCAGATGAAATCTGTTGGAGAAGTGATGGCTCTGGGTAGAACCTTTTTAGAGGCTCTCTTCAAGGGATTGAGGGCGCTGGAGCATTCCAAAAAATGGTACGAAGTTGTTGAAAACTTGAAAACCGATAGGATAATAGAGATAATATCAAAGAATTCTCCTGATAGAATCCCCTATATCATAGAGGCCTTGAAAAGAGGAGTTAGCGAGAGGGAGGTAGCAGACCTTACAAAGATAGATCCATGGTTTATAAAGATGTTTAAAAAGGCTTCTTCTACCATAGTTCACATTAAAAATAACCCACTGGACAGAAAAACTCTTGAACTTGCAAAAAAAACGGGTCTTTCTGATGAATTGATTGCCCATCTTAAGGGGATTGATGAGTATGAGGTTAGAGAGATAAGGAAGAAGGAAGGAGTTGTCCCCACATATAAGATGGTTGATACATGTGCTGCAGAATTTGAGGCATCAACACCCTACTTCTATTCCAGCTATGATGCAGAAGATGAGACAGTTGAGGCAAAACGTGAAAAAGTCTTAATTTTAGGAAGCGGTCCAAACAGAATAGGGCAGGGGATAGAGTTTGATTACTGCTGCGTACAGGCTGCATTTGCTCTCAAAGAACTTGGATATGAGACAATAATGGTTAACAGCAATCCGGAAACCGTCAGTACGGATTACGATACCTCTGATAGATTGTATTTTGAACCTGTGACCTTTGAAGATGTTATGAATATAATTGAAAAGGAAAAACCGATAGGTACTATTGTCCAGTTTGGTGGTCAGACCCCGTTGAATATAGCTAGGAGGCTTGAAGAAAAGGGAGCAAAGATACTTGGAACATCTACCAGATCGATTGACAGGGCGGAGTCCAGAGAGGAATTTGCAAAACTTATTAAAGATCTTAATTTGAAACAGCCGGAAAATGGAACAGCAAAATCTGTTGAAGAGGCTATTAAGATTGCCCATAGAATCGGATACCCTGTTCTACTGCGGCCCTCCTATATTCTTGGTGGGAAAAAGATGGCTATAATCTACGATGATGATAGCCTTGAAAATTATTTAAGTACTAGAATCGAGATATCGAGTTCAAATCCAGTATTAATTGACCAATTTTTAGAGGATGCATTTGAGTACGACATAGACGCTGTTTCGGATGGGGAAGATGTGATTATCGGAGGAGTAATGGAGCATATAGAGGAAGCAGGTATACATTCTGGTGATTCAGCGTGCTCTTTGCCTCCGGTTAAGTCTAAGCCCGAGTGGATAGAAGAGATGAAGAGGCAGACCAGATTACTTGCTAAAACTTTAAACGTTGTTGGACTTATTAATATACAATTTGCTATAAAAAATGACGAAATATACATAATCGAGGTTAATCCAAGAGCCTCAAGGACAGTACCCTTTGTTTCAAAGGCCACCGGCTATCCACTCACCAAAATTGCCACGAAAGTTATAATGGGAAAGAAGTTAAAAGATCTCGGTATAACCCAGGATTTTGAGATGAACTATGTGGCTGTTAAGGAGCCTGTATTTCCATTTAACAGATTCCCAGGGTCTGACCCTTCACCCGGACCTGAAATGAGGTCAACAGGTGAGGTTATGGGTATTGGGGCTTCTTTTGGAGAGGCTTTCTACAAGGCAAAGAAAGGAGCGGGTAATCCTATTCCGACTGAAGGCACCGTTTTTATTAGTGTTCACGATAATGACAAACCTGCAATTCTTCCGGTTGCAAAAAAATTAAGTGAATTGGGTCTTCGGATTACTTCAACAAGAGGAACTGCTGCTTACCTATGGGAAAACGGTGTATGGGCAGATGTTGTTCAGAAAATACACGAGGGTCATCCCAACGCTCTGGACTATATAAAAAATGCAAGGATATCACTGTTGATTAATACACCCTTTGGGAAAGAATCTCAGCTCGACGATTACAAGATGCTAGCAGCAGCCATTAACTACAATATTCCATATACAACGACAACATCTGCTGCTCTGGCTGCAGTTGAAGGGATAGAGGCAAAGCTAAACAGACACATTTTTGTAAGACATCTTCAGGAGAATGTAAAGATCTGCTGAATGTTAAAATTTGCCGGTCAAAAGCGCGGTTAATTAATACGCTCCAAAACTTCTGTCAACAAAAACCGGCAATATTTTTTTAACATATAGTAAAGTATTATGGTAGGTTTTAACCTCTTTGATTAAGTCCGGTGCCCTATTATGATTCAAGCCTTGCACCAAATTGTACATTAAAAAGGTTTTATAGGTAATGTAGATATATTCCTGTAAAAATATTTTAGAAAATGGCGTAGCCTGGTTAATATATAGGAGTTTCACCAAAAACTAATTAACAAAGGAGGCTACGCCATATGAAAAAGTTACCAACATCTGAGAGATTGCGCAAGGAAATTGATGAAATCATTAATGGGAAATTAGAAGAAGATGAAGACCTATTTAAATAATCAGCCTCTTAATTAATTGAATTAAGCCGGGTTACTTTAACAATTTTAGGTTAGGCTACCGTTAAAGTACAGGTTGTTAAGATTCATACCCCCGCTAAATATTATTTCGTTAAAGTTACCCTGAATCATTAGGTTATTTGTTAGATAGGCCAAAATGAGTTTATATTAAACTTATAGACATAAATATAAATAATTTTGTGATGTAGTAAATGTAGGAATTTACTCAAAATCTATGACAAACTG
Source organism: Spirochaetota bacterium (assembly GCA_026990615.1). Taxonomy (GTDB): domain Bacteria; phylum Spirochaetota; class B62-G9; order B62-G9; family B62-G9; genus JALXDB01. The sequence goes on along the minus strand of JALXDB010000202.1, from coordinate 553 downwards.
GTATACAAAGTTTTTAATGAGAAATTTTTTAAACGTATATTGCCTGGTTATATACATCAGTGTGCTTTTTGATGGCAGGTCTATATATACATTTTTTAGCCAATGGTATTTAAATACACCTGATGATTTAATAAGTCTCAACCGTGTATATGTAATCGTATAAAATTCCAGGATAGCTTGTTTCAATAAGATTGACTATCTTATTGATCATGCTATCCAGAAGCTCTCTGTCGTTCGAAACATAAACGGTTCCAAGAACGGCTCTTTGAAGAGAATCCAGTTCTTCTATCTCTGACATTGAAACTCTAAATTTGGACCATACTCTATCTTTTAAGGCTTTTATGACGCGTCTTTTATCTTTTAAAGAGTAAGAATAAGGTATTACAAGTGTAATTTTTGATACCAGTACTTTCATACCTTTATTCTCTTAAATTGTTATAGGGTATAACTATTCTAAACTACTTAAAAAGTTCTGTAAATCTTCAAAAATAAGCGGCCCGGCCCCCATAACATTGTATATCTGATCATCTTTATGAATTTCAAACTTTACACC
>JALXDB010000201.1 GCA_026990615.1 Spirochaetota bacterium | reverse complement strand
GTTAAATTGTTGAACAATTATTGGCGCTCGCAATTGGTACATTAATAGTATAGTCTCTATGTACCCGCTGTATAATCATCCCTGTATTTCATCTGCTCTTCTGTAAGGGTGTCAATCTCTATTCCCATTGTTTTGAGTTTGAGTCTTGCAAGTTCCTGATCCTGTTCTTCAGGTATATCGTAAACCTTAGGTTCAAGGTTTTTCCCTTCTTTAGCACCCCTGATAAGCGATAGAAACTGGTTTGCAAAACTCATATCCATAACCTCGGAGGGATGCCCTTCAGCGGCTGCAAGATTGACAAGGCGCCCTTTTGCCAGCAGGTATATTCTCCTTCCATCTTTAAGCCTGTACTCCTCGTTGTTTGGTCTTATCTCCCTCTTTGAAACTGCGAGACTTTCAAGATCTTCCAGATTTAATTCGCAGTCATAATGGCCAGTATTACATACAATCGCTCCATCCTTCATCTTTTCGAAGTGCCTCTTTACAATAACATCTTTCATACCTGTGGCAGTTATAAATATATCACCAATTTCCGAGGCCCTGTCCATTGTCATCACTTCAAACCCGTCAAGGACTGCCTTCAGGGCATGGGTTGGCGTAACTTCGGTAATAACAACCCTTGCACCCATACCTCTTGCTCTCATTGCCGTACCTTTACCGCAATGCCCGTATCCTGCTACAACAAAAACTTTTCCTGCAAGCAGCACGGAAGTTGCCCTTAATATTCCGTCAATCGAAGACTGACCAGTACCGTAAACATTGTCAAAATCCCATTTTGTCTCCGCATCGTTCACCGCTATAACAGGATACAGAAGCACCCCGGCCTTCTCCATTGCTCTCAATCTATGAACACCTGTGGTCGTTTCTTCCGTTCCCGCCAGAACCTGTTTGGCAAGATCAGGATATTTGCTGTGAAGCGTGTTGATCAAATCGGCCCCATCATCCAGTGTAAGGGTCGGTTTTATTTCTATCGTTTTTTCTATGGCCCAGTAGAACTCGTCAACATTCATTCCATGCCACGCAAAAATAGGTATACCCTCGCTTGCTAGAGCGGCCGCAATATCATCCTGTGTTGAAAGCGGGTTGCATCCCGACCATGCAACCTCGGCTCCGGCTGCAACAAGAGTTTTTACAAGAACCGCCGTTTCTTTGGTAACATGCAGACTTCCAGCTATCCTCTGTCCCTTAAGAGGTTTCTCTTTACTGTACTTTTCTCTTAGATACATCAGTACAGGCATACGTGATTCAGCCCATTCAATTTTCAATTTACCTTTCTCAGCCAGCGAAATATCTTTGATTTTGTAATTCATAATAGATCTCCGTATTGTTATGTTTTTATTGTGCTTTTTGTAAAATAACCTAAAATAGATCAAACATCAATCTCATTATACAATGAAACTGGAAACTGGATATGGAATACCTTGAAGTTTTCGATAGATACGGTAAAACTACTGGTAGATTGGTTGACAGAAAGACAGTTCATGAAAAAGGTTTCTGGCATAGGGTTGTTCATATATGGGTGTACAACTCCGGTGGCGAGGTTCTAATTCAGAAAAGATCCTCAAAAAAAGACTCACATCCCGATATGTGGGATGTTTCAGCAGCCGGTCATATAGATCCCGGGGAATTGCCAGTAGAATCTGCTATCAGAGAGTTAAAAGAAGAACTTGGAATTGACGCGGATGCAAACAAATTAAAGTTTATTGGGACTCTTAATATACTTTTAAAAGATCAGGTAACAAATACAAAAGACAATGAAATAACATATATTTACCTTTATTTTTGGGATGATAAAATTGAAAGTCTTGAAAT
>JALXDB010000200.1:446-1820 GCA_026990615.1 Spirochaetota bacterium | reverse complement strand
CTGATGAAATATGAAGCCTCAAGAAGAGGCTTTTACTACAATGAAAGGGTTAAAAATATTAAAAAGGGAGACCTGTTTCTACACTATGCGGATTATGTTTCTGCATATAGAGACAGAATTGGCGATGAAATATTTATTCTGTTTGGGAATGTAAAAATAGAGTATTTCAATAAATTGATCAAAGCCAATGTTCTCAGGGTTAATTACACAAAAAAAATTGTTGTCGGTAGCGGTAATATAACCTATATCGACGGAAAAAGCGAATACAGAGCTAATGGAATATACTACAATCTAAAAGAGGACAGGGGAATTTTTTATAACGCCGAAACATACCTTGGAAACTTCATCTATAAAGGGAAAAATATAAAAAAGATATCCGGAGAGAGTAAGTATATTGGACAGAATGTTTCTCTTACAACCTGCAACCTTTCAAAACCTCATTACATAGTGAAGGCCGATAAGCTCTACTACTTTGATTCAACTTTGGTGCTTATAAAAAATATGAAGCTCTTTTTCGGTGAAGATGATATTCTGGAAATACCCTACTATTTTAAGAATCTTAAAGAGCAGAGTTTTAAAACATCTGTTTTCTTCAGAGATAGAAGCGGACTTGTTGTACAGAACACGTATTTCCCTTTAAAGAATAACAGGAACGAGCTGAAACTGATGGGGGATTACTACGAACGGCTCGGGTTCTATACGGGTTTCAGATGGCTGAGGAGTGTTGATGAGGATAGGCTTGAGTTAAATGCATCCTGTGCTCTTTCTAACCGCACGTATTACTATGAAAATATCTCCGAAAACTGGAGCCAGCTTATTCCTTCCGGTACCGGCAAATACAATGTATTGAGGGAGTTCAGATACAGACTTGGTGCCAGCGGTTATAAGGTGATCAAAAACTCTTATAAGAATAAATTAGAGTTTAACTGGGAGTGGATAAAAGATCCGTACTATAGCTATGATTTTGAAAGGAGATACGAGGAGTTCAGCATAGCAAAGCTAGTTGGAGAATCCGAGAATGATTATCCTGCAAAAAGCGGGCCTTTAAACTGGAACATAACAAATAATTTTAACTGGAACGATTTGAATGCTTCCCTTGTAAACTATATAAACTTCTATCCCCAGAGGAATCTGTCCGAGGATGTTGTTTACTATCCGGATTATTACCAGTACAGGCTGTATTCAGCTCTGTTACCGGGGGTAGATATCCAGTATTCCAATAAAATTTCTGGAGATGGTATTTTCGGAGGAGCCTCGTACCTGTTTAACACAGGATACGATAACAGGTATTATTTTGATGAGAGGGGCAGGCTTAACAAACATGCACACAGCGTACAAATTGGATCGACTATTTACAACAGTTATTCGATAGGA
>JALXDB010000200.1:0-436 GCA_026990615.1 Spirochaetota bacterium | reverse complement strand
GGGCCGGATGATAACTACGAGTATGGCAATTTCAGGGAACATGATATCACCTTGGGCTTGTATCTTAAAAAGAAAAGGATTCAAAATAAAATATATACTTCTCTCGATCTTAAACCTGTCTACGACTGGACCAGTAGAAGGTATAGTTTTACCCTCTCTGGAAACAGATTTATGCCTGTAGTGGAAGAAGTCAGTTATCTGCCGTGCGATTATCTGAGTTTTAGCGACACACTTATTTATGATGTTTCTGAAGCCAGATTTAAGACCAATGCCTTTTTATTTAACTTTAATAATGAAAATTTCAGGCTGTTTAAAAAAGATCTGGAAGTTTCATGGAGTGTAAACTGGCAACACAACTTTATAAATCCGGAGGTTGATTTTTTGACTTCCACTTTTTTTGTCAAAACGAAGCTCTTATCAACACTCGATGTATATC
>JALXDB010000199.1 GCA_026990615.1 Spirochaetota bacterium | reverse complement strand
CAGAGTCTGATATAGAAAATATAATTACAGCCAAAGCTGCTATTTTTGCAGCGATGAAGATTCTTCTTAAAAGGCTGGATATGAGTTTTAAAGACGTGGACAGACTGTACATAGCAGGAGCATTCGGTAACTATCTCAACATTAAAAGTGCTATTAATATTGGGCTTATTCCGAACCTGCCCATGGAAAAGATATCTTTTGTTGGAAATACATCCATAAAAGGAGCCAAGATAGTCGCCTTTTACCAAGATGCATTTAGAAAAATAGGGGAGTTGAGAAAGGCAATCACCTATTACGACCTCATGGGTGCAGATGATTATGTTGAAGAGTTTAGAAAGGCAATGTTCCTGCCCCATACAGATATTGAAGAGTTTAAAAGTATATCGCAGAGCTAAATAATACTGAAATAATGGAGAACGACAAAGTGATTAAAAGCATCGCAGTTGCAGGCAAAGGTGGTACGGGAAAGACAACAATAGCAGCCCTAATATTAAACTGCTTGTTAAAAAAATCCAGCGGTCCCATCCTCGTGATAGATGCTGATCCCGATGCAAACCTAGGATTCCTTTTAGGAATCAAAGTTGAACAGACACTGGGGGATATAAGAGAGGAGATGCTTGAGGAGATCAAGAACTTTCCTGCAGGAATGGATAAAAATCAGTACATCGAGGCCGGTCTTCACCAGATCTTAGAAGAGGCAAAGGGGTTTGACCTGCTAACAATGGGTAGGGGCGAAGGCTCAGGATGCTACTGCTACCTGAATAGTCTAGTCAGAAAATTTGCAGACGATTTAATTCCAATGTACCGGTGGATAGTAATGGATAATGAAGCAGGACTTGAGCATATAAGCAGAAGAACAACCTCAAATGTCGATGTTCTGTTTGTTGTTGTAAACGAAAACCCTCTCTCTATAGAAACAGCCAGAAGTATTGAAAAGATAACCCGCGGTATGGAGAGAGACATTGGAAAAAAGTTTATAATTACCAATAAGGTAAAGCCGGAGAGACTTGAAAAAATACGTGAAAACATAAAAGACATAGGAATTGAATACCTGGGCGATGTTCCGCCCGACGAAAAGTTAGAAGAAATGATTTTCAATGGAGAATCTCTTCTTAATTTAAACGATTCTCCATCTCTCAATAGCGTATGCAAGATCATTGATACAGTTCTATCCAGAGAGAATGTCAGCGTTTAAAAAATAATTAATCCAATGGGAGGTCAAAATGGATATACCCGATGTAAAAGAAAAATGGATAGGAAAAATAAACGAGATTACAATAGGGGCAACTAAAGAAGATGGAGGAACAAGAACCTCTGTTGTTAAAGTTGGAGGACATACAACTCTTCCATTTTTAACTTTTGAAGGAGAGATGGGCAATAAACCCGTTGTAGCAGGATTCATTTCGGATGTAGTTCCAGACTGGCCCGATGCTGTAAAAAAAGCAATTGGAGATGAGATTAACAACCCGGTAGAGTGGGCTCAGAAGAATGTAGAGGAATTCGGTGTTGATTTAATAAGCCTGAAATTGATAGGTGCCGATCCTGCGGGTAAAGATGCCTCTCCGGATGAATGTGCAAAAGTTGTAGAGGATGTTTTAAAGGGCGTTGGGGTTCCACTCATAATCTGGGGATGTGGAGATGATGAAAAGGACAATGCTGTTCTCCCGCCTTGTTCGCAGGTGGCAAAAGGGGAAAACTGCCTTATAGGTTCGGCAAAGGAAACAAACTACATGACCATTGTCGCAATCTGTAAAGCGGACAAACATAAAATAATCTCAGAAGCTCCTGTTGATATAAATATAGGAAAGCAGGTTAACATACTGCTTCAGGATGCAGGTTTTGATTTAAAGGATGTAGTCATGTATCAAACAACTGCAGCACTGGGATACGGATTTGACTATGTTTATACAATATTGGAAAGAGCGAGGATAGCAGGTCTAAAAGGAGATGAATTAATGGCCGCACCGCAGATATGTGATGTCGCCGGAGAAACTTACAGGGTAAAAGAAGCGGTCGCCGATGAAGATGTTCTTCCGGGCTGGGGTACTATCGAGAAAAGAGCTCCCATGTGGGAAGCTGTATGTGCAAATGTGTACCTTCAGGCAGGAGCTGACATATTGATTCTTGCCCATCCCGATGCAATATCAATTACCAAAGAGGTTATCGATAGATCAATGCAATAAAAAAAGGAGGAAATAAAATGATACTGGTAGGAGAAAGAATAAATGCCGGATTTAAGGATATAAGAGAGGCAATAGTAAATAAAGATGCCGACGTTATCAAAGAATGGGCTAAAAAACAGGCCGATGCAAAGGCAACATATATAGATGTCAACCTCGGAACAGCTTCAAACAAACCGGAAGATCTTTGCTGGATGATTGAGTGTGTCCAGGATGTGGTTGACACTCCTATCTCAATAGACAACAACAAACCTCTCATGCTGAAGGAGGCAATTCCGGTCTGCAAAAAACCCCCTCTAATCAACTCAACCACAGCACAGGAAGACAAGATGAACGAACTTTTTCCCCTTGTTGCAGAGTACGGAGCTTCAATTGTTGGCCTGGTTATGGATGAGGCGGGCAGTCCAAAAACTGCTGATAAAAGAGTTGAAAATGCCGGAAAAATTGTTGCAAAGGCAATGGAATTCGGGATATCACCAGAACAGATATTTCTGGACCCGATTATAATGCCCCTTAAATATATGCAGGATCAGGCAGTTGAAATACTGAACGCGACAAACCAGTTTAAACTATTTTCAGATCCTCCATGCCATATAATCTGCGGATTGTCCAATATATCAAACGGGGCGAAACATAAAAGGCTGATTAACAGGGTTTTTATGGCCATGATGATCGCAAATGGATGTGATTCGGTAATATGCGATGTTATGGATGACGAATTGATAAACACCATTTTGACCGCAGAACTGATTATGAATAAAAGCATATATGCAGATTCATACATCGAAGCTTTTAAAAAATAATTGGGATTTACAAATACAGGCATAAGGTTATATTTGTGTTATTGTTACACCTGTAAAAATATTCAGGGAAATGGTCCGAGTTTTTTAATATGTAATGGGTTGATGTAAATCAGATCTGTTTAATATGTAACTTTGACATCTTAAGAAGCTATAACCAGTTGAAAGGTTGGTCTGACGAAATTGACAATTTCTCAGGTGGAAAATAGATGAAAAAACCAATGAAAAATAATATGAAAAATAAAATGAGAAATTAAATGAAAAATTAATAAAATAAATGGAATAATAAGAGAAGGTTAAGATTTATCAGGATTGATGCAATCAGCAACTATTAAAAATAATATTTCACGAACACATGTTTTACATGTAGGTCCCTAATAATATAATTTGATACTAATTAATTGGCGTTTTATAAAGGCAATACATGTTTTAAGGGTGTCATCCTGTATCAAAAAACATTAATTCAAAGGTGACGGTGACAGGTAAAGAAAAAAAACAGATGAAAATTACAATACTGAGAAGTACAGAAGATGGCGGAGTATCTAGACATAAAGAGTTCACAATCAACATGGATACTCAGTTTGCCAGGAGATTTATATCCCATCTGAAAGATGAAAAGGATTTTTGTACATCCTGTGGTGATGAATGTATTAACTGCAGAAACAGATACAATCTGGACTATTCAAACTCAGTCAAGAGAATAATTAACTTTCCGAGCTCTCTTCCGGCAATTCTTGAGGAACCCGAACTATATACAAAAAATATACAGTTAAAAAAAACGGACATTGTTATCTCTCTTTCTGTTAACGAAGAGATCCTGATAGAGATTATCAAAAACAATCACAATTTTAAAGGTTTAATAGTTCCAATTGAAAAGAGCGGGACAATAACTCCATACGGCAAAAGAGAGATTAAGAAACTATGCGGTAAATATGAAATAGAAGTAGATTTTCCCAAACCATTCTGTGCATTCAATCCTTCAAATGGAATTTTACGCGAGTTTAAGAGAACATTTAGAATTGGTCTTCCAGAAATAGAAATTACACAGGAAGGCAATTATATAAAGGATGTCAGAGTAAATATATCAGCACCCTGCGGAGCAACATACTTTGTGGCGAAAAACTTAATAGGCCATAAAATAGACGATAATTTGCCTGTTTTAATAGATACACTTTTAAGCAGGTATCCCTGTACGGCTGACAGCAGTTTTGATAGAGAGATAGGAGATTCAATAATTCACCTTGCGGTTATGCTTCAGAGGATAATTTTAAAATCGGTTGGTATCCATTCTTAAATTTCAAGTTTGTTCTTAGAGGTGATCTCCTCGGCCCTATCAAGTATCATATCCACATCCACATACTCCCTTATTACTTTCTCAGCCTCTCTTATTTTTTCAGTATCTTCAGGGCGAATTTTTACCATTAGATTGTTTAGCATCTTTGCTGTTTCGTAGGTGTGAGTCTCAACCAGAATTACCGGAATATCCGCCTTCTCAACAAACTTCATCACAGTATCGTTGGGCATAATACCACCGGTAAGAACTATTCCCTTTAACCTGTATTCATCTGAAATGCCACTTATCTGACCACTGATGGCGGCAAGAATTAAGTCTTCCCTGTTTCCTGGCGTTATGAGGAGGTCAGAATCTTTAAAGTATTCTATTGCTGTGTGAGGGGGCATTGCTCCAACGAGGATTTTATTTACAGTCTCATCCAGTCTATGCGTACCACAGAGTAATTTTCCGTTTATTTCTTCGCAGAGCTGCTTAATTGTGGGGCTTGAGAGTTTTGGAACAAAAGGAACAACACCCAGAACATCTATACCCTTTTTGTTTAATCCAAGCCTAACAAACTTGTTTACTTTTTCGTATTTATCCTCGTTTACCTTATTGACAATAACTCCCAGAAGGTTAACCCCTTTACTGTCAAACAGAGCTTTATTTAAAACCACCTCATCTATGGGTCTTCCAATTCCACCACATGTGACAATAATTACAGGAGCCTTTAACAGATGTGAAACATCTGCATTTGACAGATCAAAAACCGAACCTACACCGGCATGCCCTGTACCTTCAATAACCATAAACTCCTTGCCTTCACTGGCATGCCTGTAGGCTTCAAAGATTTTGTTTCTCAAAATATTCGGATTACCATGAAGTATATAATCTTCTGTGAAACCCCTTGGTACGGCAATTGGGCTTAGATCGATAAGGTTTTTGCCTATGTTAAAAACATCGTTGATCAACTTGGCATCCTTGTCAATATTGTAACCTCCGATTTCTTCGACTTTTTGCCCAACCGGTTTTATATAACCAACATTCTTACCTCTGGCAATGATTGAATTCAGCAAACCTAGAGAAACAACCGTTTTACCATCATTTTGCCTTGTAGCTGCAATATAGATTCGCATTAAACGTTATCCCTTCTATAAAATTATTAAAAACTAATTGACTCGTTAATAAATTAATTTCATTATTTACAGGACATCTATATAACATATATTGCACAACCTAGATAAATGATTATTCACAGTATTATAGATGGGTCTTCCCATCAACATCTAACTTTCCTCTTTCCTTTTTCTGCACTTCATTGTAGATTTTTTCTTTCAAAAATCTGTAGGCTTCCTCTTTATCTCTATCAATAATGATTTCCGCTAGTTCTTCAATATCTTCATCCTCCAGCGTTATTACAACTTTTCCCATATCCATCACCTCCACATCTAAATATAAAACAATAATAGATATTGTAAAATAAAAATTAAATCTTTCAATAACAATAATGGTGATAAAATGTATAACTATTTGTTATATTTGTAATAAAAAACCTCCCTTTTACGAGGGAGGTTTACTTAACTCGGTATTCAAGATTATGCCAGCTTTTCTATTGGAAGACCAAGCTCTCTAAGCTCTTTTCTTATTTCATCGGCATGCTTCAGATACTCTGAGTTTTTAATCTGCCTGGTAGTAACATCGTATACATCCTGATATCTGAGCCCTTTCGGTGGGTCTTTTAACATCTTTTCATATTTATCCAGCAACTTTAACACTATCGGGTTTGCTTCTTTTCTGGTTAGCTTTGATGCAGCTCTTGCAACTTCGATGTTAAGTATATGATCGTACGGTACAATGCTATCCGGTTCAACGGCAACCGATGGATGCCCTGATAGCATGTTTCCACCTGAGGTCACAATACATGTATGGTATGCAGCCATTTCATAGTAGTAGCAATCCGTACCCGCACCACCGCCAAGGTAGGGTAGATTAAGAGTTGGATATGGAGCATTTCTATGAATAGCCTGATTGGCAATCGATATTACCCACAGAAGCGGCCTCGTCGAAGAAACTCTCAATTTTGTATGCAGAGGAGCATTGTAGTTGTATGTACCCCTGAATACAAGTACTCCAAGAAGATTATATACAACGGTTACTATCGCATTTCCCTCTGCTCCTCCGTTGTATCCTCCATAG
>JALXDB010000198.1 GCA_026990615.1 Spirochaetota bacterium | reverse complement strand
AAATTTGGTTGTTGTAAATAGTTAGTACTGAATATATAATCTTATATTCAAAAGATATTTTAAGGTTCGTATTTAAATATGTCAGAGGGGAAGATACTAATAGTAGATGATGATGAAGCATTCAGAAATATCTGTGAGGAGATAGTAATAGGTCTCGGTTACAAAACAATTACTGCATCTAACGGCATGGAAGCACTTAAGATTATAGAGGATAATGATATCCTCCTTGCTCTCATAGATCTAAAAATGCCGAAGATGGATGGGATGGAGCTTCTTTTAAAACTTCATGACAGTGAGATACCAATACCGACCATAATAATAACGGCTTATGGCTCTATCGAATCAGCTGTAGAAGCAATGAAGCTCGGAGCCTGCGATTACCTGGTGAAGCCCAGTTCGATAGTTGACATAAAGAATACAATAGTAAGGGGGGTGGAGGAATGGATAAACCTGTCTAAAAGTGCGGCAGGTGATCAGAAAAATGGTATGTACGGGCTTATAGGGTTATCTAAAAAGATGAAGCTTGTGTACAACAGAATAGGAATTTTAAAAAACACGGATAATACTGTTTTGATAATGGGTGAAAGCGGTGTCGGTAAAGAGCTAGTTGCAAAAGCTATTCATTATTATGGCAACAGGTCCGATCAACCTTTTATTCCTATTGACTGCAGTATTCTCAGTTTAAATATAGTTGAAAGTGAGCTTTTCGGTCATGTAAAGGGGGCTTTTACCGATGCCAAGTATACAAAGGATGGATTGCTGAAGTTGGCGGGTAGAGGCACAGTTTTTTTTGATGAGATAACAGAAATACCCCTCCTAGCACAGGCAAAACTACTGAGAACTATTCAGGAGAAGGAGATAAGGCCTGTTGGATCTCATACATTTATAAAATTGGAGGCGAGGATTATTGCTGCTACAAATAGAAATCTATCAGAAGCTGTTGAGGAGGGTTCATTCAGGGAAGATCTGTTTTACAGATTACATGTTATACCGATTTCTGTTCCTCCTTTAAGGGAGAGAGTAGAAGATATTCCCCTGCTCGTAGAGCATTTTATTAAAAAGTACAGCTCCGAGAAAAATCCTGCCAAGGTGATATCTTCTGATGCATTAGAGTTGTTGAAGAGATATCCCTGGCCCGGAAATGTGAGGGAGCTTGAGAATGTTATACAGGAGCTAATGGTAATGACAAGGCAGCGCTGGATAAGGGCCATAGACCTTCCCAATTACATAAAGTACTATGATAGCAATACTTTAAAAAGGCACCAGACGGTTAAATCTCTTCGGGAGATTGAGATAGAAGCAATAAAAGATGCATTAAGACTGTGCGGTGGTAATAAATTAAGGGCTGCTAAGATGCTTGGAATTGGGAAAACCACTCTTTATGAAAAGATAAAAAAGTACAGGATAAACTACTGATAGAAAAGTTTAAATAATCCACTATACATCTCTGTATTCCGTAATATGGAAAATATTCCGAAAATCGGAAAGATCAAAACATCAAGTATTATCCACATTTGAGGCAGCTTTTCACCTGTATTTGTAATTCCATAAATATAAGTAATTAAAACGATAATAAAAAGTGCCGTTTAGTATCGTTCTGGCATTTATGTTGCATAATAATAAGCGATCAGGGAAAAGACGTATGGAAATTAAAAAAACAGTTTTAGTTTCTGCAAAAAATGCAGATATAAAAAATAGGCTCGTTCACTATTTTGATAATAGTGGTTACCGTGTGCTCATAGTAGATGATTTTGCCGGGCTTATGGAAACTTTGGAGAATTACAACATCGACCTGATTGTTGCCGAATTGCAGATGCCGGGAATTTCTA
>JALXDB010000197.1 GCA_026990615.1 Spirochaetota bacterium | reverse complement strand
ATGAAGAGGGCAGCTTGAATAAAAATATGCTTGAAGACTATAAAGTGATGGAAAGGTGACATGCAATGGGAATTACCTACAGGGATTCTGGGGTTGATATTGATAAGGGAGACAGATTCGTTGAAATCATAAAGGAAAAGCTATCGGATGAGGAAAAGAAAAGCATCGGGCTTTTCGGTGGTGTGTATGATATAAGTACAATCGGTTATAAAAATCCTGTTCTTGTGTCAAGCACGGATGGTGTAGGCACGAAACTAATACTTGCCAGACTGGCGGACAATTACAAAACCATCGGAATAGACCTTGTGGCAATGTGTGTTAACGATATAGTTACACTCGGTGCAAAACCGCTGTTTTTCCTGGACTATATGGCAACAGCGAAACTTGACCTTAACCGCGCATCTGATATTTTAGATGGAATAATCAAGGGATGCAGGGAGTCCGGATGTGCCCTTTTGGGCGGTGAAACAGCTGAAATGCCTGGAGTGTACAACAGGGGCGACTATGAACTTGCCGGTTTTGTTGTTGGGATTGCAGAAAAGGATGGGCTGATAACCGGAAAGGATATAGACAATGGAGATGTTATTATAGGAATACCATCAAGCGGTATTCACAGCAACGGTATTAGCCTTGCGAGAAAGGCTCTTTTTGAAATTAAAAGCTATAAACCCGATATGGTGTTTTCAGAACTGGGCGGCATTAGATTGATCGATGAGCTTTTAAAACCCACCAGGATATACGTTTCGCTTGTTATGCGGCTGATAGGAAAGTATTCTATTAAGGGAATTGCCCATATTACGGGAGGAGGCCTTTATAGCAATATTTTACGGTTACTGCCGGAAGACCTTGATGTTGCAGTAGAGTGGAGCACGGTAAAACCTCATCCTATTTTCAATCTTATCAGAGAAGCGGGCGAGATTGACATAGATGAAATGAGAAGAACGTTTAATATGGGTGTTGGCCTTGCTCTAATTGTTGATAGCCACGAAGCGTCTTTCATAGTTGAATTTCTGCGTAAAGAGATGAATGAACGCGCGGAAATCATTGGTTCAATAGTAAAAAAATAGCAATCTGGGGTTTTGATTGATATGCCTGAAAAAAAGAGAATAGCAGTGTTTATATCCGGGAGGGGGTCAAACTTTAAATCGATACTTGATCATGTCCAAAAAGGCGATATAAATGGCGAAATAGTTGTAGTTATATCTGATAATCCACAGGCAAAAGGTCTGGATTACGCCCGGGAGAACAACATACATTTTAGAGTGTTCGAGTTTAACAGAGGAGTGAACCGGGATAAATATTTCGAGGAAATTGTAAATTACCTTGAAGGTTTTGGGGTAGATCTGATACTGCTTGCCGGATTCATGAGGGTTTTATCTTCGAACATAATCAGAAGATATAAGAACCGGATAATTAATATTCATCCTGCCCTGCTCCCATCCTTTCCGGGCACCCATGCCCAGAGACAGGCGCTCGAGTACGGTGTTAAGGTTTCCGGTTGTACGGTTCATTTTGTCGATGAAGGGGTAGATACGGGTCCTATTATTATCCAGGAAGCGGTTGAAGTTTTAGATACGGACACCGAAGAAACGCTTGCAGCAAGGATACTGGAGAAGGAGCATATAGCCTATCCGAGAGCAGTAAAGCTCTTCTGCGATAACAAATTAAAGATCGATGGAAGAAGGGTGTTTATTCAGGATTGATACACAGGGTATAGGTAGCATTTAAGGGTGTATTTTTTTGTATAGACGGTTTGGTATTTGAGATTGCAGGAAAGCAGGATGTATCCAGTTGTTTGTTAAGCTCTTTTATCTACGGCTGCTTTAATTCT
>JALXDB010000196.1 GCA_026990615.1 Spirochaetota bacterium | reverse complement strand
CCCCTTTACTACTTCGCCGGAGTATTCACCATTATAATATCGATGATTTTCATCAATCCTTTTATTTTTCCTGATACCAGAAATCTCATTTATATTCTTGGACTTGCTATAATACCAACAATAATCGGGCATTCCCTTATGAACTATGCTGTCAGGTATTTTAAAAGCCAGACAGTTTCAATAATAAATCAAATTCAACTATTATTCGCCAGTATAATGGCCTTTATATTTTTAAAAGAAATCCCTTCGGTGCACCTTTATATTGCAAGCTTTCCTATCATAGGAGGATCTATTATAGTAGTAACGAGCAACAACAGAAAAAAATATAAAAGGGAGATGTAAGTAAAAATGGAAGATATACTTATCAAGTTCAACAATCTAAAAAAAATAGTTTCAAATCTCAACCGCCCTGCTATTGCCTTTTCCGGCGGAGTCGATAGCACCTTTCTGGCACGAGTATTAAAAGATGTACATAAGTCGAACTTTTTAGCAATAACCGCTGTCTCTAAAATATTTCCGGACAATGAGATTAAAGATGCAGTGGAGTGGCTGTCAAATCAAGGAATAGACTACATAACGCTTGAGTACGAACCACTCGAAATAGAAGAGTTTGTCAACAATCCACCTGATAGATGCTATTTCTGCAAACTTAACCTGTTCAGTAAATTAAAGGATACAGCGGCTAAGCATGGATGTACAAGCATACTCGATGGAACAAACTACGATGATATAAAAGACTACAGGCCAGGACTAAAGGCACTTGAAGAATTGAATGTTTTAAGTCCATTGAAAAAAGCTATGCTTACAAAGGAGGAAATAAGGTACCTTAGTAAAAACATATACAATCTCCCTACCTACAATAAAATTACAACCACCTGCCTTGCTACAAGGATACCCTATTACAGCAAAATAACACTTCATAAATTAGAGCAGTTAAACAGCTTCGAAAATAAGATGAGGGAAATGGGATTCAAGGTCTTTAGAGCACGTCACCATGACGATATACTCAGAATAGAGCTTCGGCTGAATGAATATGAGAAAATGCTTAATCCCGGTGTAAGAGAAACGGTTGTTGAAACAGGCATAAATCTCGGGTTTAAATATATCACTCTAGACCTTGAACCATACGTATCCGGAAATCTGTACAGAAAGCTCAATCAGAAATGACGATACTCCCGTATCATATATCAAAAAGATCTGTACTCAGGTATCTCTCGGCTGTATCAGGCAGTACAACAACTATAAGTTTGTCCTTATTTTTCTTTCCGATCTCTACCGCTGCATGAACTGCGGCTCCCGAGGATATTCCGCATAGTATACCGTCCTTTAAAGCAAGCCTTCTTGACATACCAATTGCATCTTCGTCCTTAACCTTAACAATTTCATCGATAACTCCGGTATTGAGAACTTCGGGTACAAATCCGGCTCCAATTCCCTGAATCTTGTGTTTTCCCGGCTGGCCACCGCTAAGAACTGCCGATTTCTCCGGCTCTACTGCAACCACCTTTAAAGAGGGTTTTCTCTTTTTTAGCACTTCACCAACACCAGTAATAGTTCCGCCTGTACCCACACCGGCAACAAATATATCAATTTCTCCATCGGTCGCATCCCACACTTCTCTGGACGTTTTTTCCCTGTGAGCTTCAGGATTTGATGGATTTTTAAACTGGTAAGGAATAAATACTTTAGAGTCTTTTTCGGCCATTGCAAGAGCCTCATCTATGGAACCCTGCATGCCTCTATCTGCAGGAGTAAGAATAACCTCTGCTCCGAGAAATTTCATCAACTTTACTCTCTCCACGCTGGCAGATTCAGGCATAATTAAGGTTAACCTGTATCCTTTTACAGCGCAGACAATTGCCAGTCCAATTCCTGTATTACCACTGGTCGGCTCAACTATCCTCGAGTCTTTTGAGAGAATTCCGCTCTTCTCTGCATCCTCAATCATTTTAACGGATATTCTATCCTTTACACTGCTTCCGGGGTTAAAAAACTCAAGTTTACCGGCAATTTTTGTACCGTACTCTCTATTTATGGAGTTCAACCATACAAGAGGTGTGCCACCCACAGTCTCGAGAATATCTCTTTTTATATCCATAAACCTCTCCTTTTATAAATCTTTTATAAAATTTAACCTTATTAATAATATAAGATAACTACTAATATATATTATTTCCCCTTATAATTGAAGACTTTTTGATTAATTTATACAAAACTTTTATTATATTTTGGCCATGATCTGGTTTCCCCTGTCCATAGGAGCGGCTTTTTTCTGGAGCATAGCGCAGATTCTTCTGAAAAAAGGACTTGAAAATATTCCTCCATTGTGGGGAAATATAATCAGCAATTCACTGACACTTTTTCTGTGGCTACCGACCGCACTCCTGTTGAGCAAAGGTAAACTTTCTCCGTTAAATTTGAGTGTTGCACCTGCCATATTTTTCGCCGCTCTCTTCTACCTTTCATTCTTATATGCCCTTTCCAAGGGAAATGTATCTCTTGTGGGAACTATCGTTGCTATATACCCCGTATGGACAATAATTTTATCCGGAATATTTTTAGGTGAAACAATAAACAGTCTTCAAAAGATATGCATTATAATGATAATATTCGGCAGCATACTCGTGAGTCTTCCCTCTGAAAAAACTGAGGGCAGAAAGGCTAAAAACAACAGCTGGATATTTTGGGGATTTCTGGCTTCTGTATTAATAGGAGCAGGTGATTTTCTCTCCAAGCTTTCAATCAATAAGATTGGAGTGTACTCCTATATATTCTATCTATCCCTGTTTTCAAATGCAATGTCAGCCATCAACTATGGGATAGATAAAAAAGCGAGGAACCTGCCGTCAAAACAGTTCAGGGTATACAGATTTACACTTGCAGGAACTGCACTCTCATTAACCGGGTCTTTTCTATTTCAGATGGCCTTTCAATATGGAAAAGCTTCTCTTGTAACACCTGTATCTTCGACGTATCCTGCCCTGACTGTGGCACTTGCTATAAAATTTCTCGGGGAAAAACTCACATTCAGACAGATGTTCGCAGTAGGGATTACCGTCTCTGCTCTTGTGTTGATGGGATTTAGTATATGATACCGGGATAAATAAACCTCATTATTTTATTTCCCCTTCATGTACTCCTCATAAAGCTCGGGATTGAAATCGGCTTTTCTGCTAGGGCAATTCTTTCTTGGGCAGAGCATACAGCTTTTAAAATCAACCTTAGTTGGAAAGTAAATTCCAGAAACACTCTTTACAGGCTTCATTATAAAACTGGGCAGCAGTTCAACTCCTATTGCACCTTTTACGTCTCCTAGAAGTTCAAAAAGCTGCTTCTGCTGATCAATCGGCCAGTCACTCAAAGAACCCGGACTCATGTATGAAGCCTTTTCAATATTGTATTTGTCAAAAAGGATTCTTTCAAATGTTTCTCTTGCCCTGCGAAGTATCATCTCCTTGGTAACATCAAGTATATATTCTTTGAGAAAATCAGATTTATCCACCTCAACACTATCAGCCTCAACTCCCACCGTTACGACATGCGGATATACCTTTCCCACATTTTTAAGGTTTAAGGCCATGACCCTGCTTTTAAATTCAATTCCATCTATTACTACTCTATCATCATTTATTTCTTCTATGTAGCTCAACTTGAATACAGCTTTTGGTCTTGCAACATCTGTTAATAAACCGTACACCTCCTCTATCATACCTCTGACCCTTTCAGGGAGATTTTTCATCTTCATCTCTTTTACTATATCATCCACTGTTAATGTATAGGAAAGATCATTTATAACTTCCACATTTCTCATATACCTGTATCTCCGTTTAATAAAATCTGATAGATAAATTAAATTAATACAAACTTAAGCCTCAAACCAACAAATAAATCAAAAAATATTTTTGAGTCCATTCTAAAAAGGTAATGCACTATCATTTCAAGCCTTGATTCTTCAAATTGATTTTATACGAGAAACCTGTAATTCTTATGCATTAAAGATTTTTCACTACACTCGAAAAGAAAAGATACCTCTTCGCTACGCTCGAAGGGACAAAAACCGGTTTTTATAGTAAACTCACTTTTTAAAAAATTAATATCATTTTAAGAGGACCATTTTATGGTTCTAAGCAGTATTTCTACATAAGATTTTATACTTGATTTTTATGCTTTATTTTTTACACTGTTCCATTCTCCGAGACTGATTTAAGAAAATAGATCTCTCTTTTGAAAAAGATTAAAATTAAGAAATATATCTTCTAAAAATTTGATAACGTTATATAAATAGCTTAAAATATTTAGAAATAGATAAATAATGGTTTTCAGAAAATGGGAGATAAAGATAAATACATTCTTAAGAAAACACCCGAAAATGAAGTCCTCGTCAAGTTTGTCAGTCCGATGGATACTTACGACTGGAATGGCTTCACCTCCATGATGGTCAGGATGCTGAAAAATGGATTTACCAGATGGAAGTTCATTTTAACTGACCTGCCAATAGCTACCTCTGTGGATATAGGTATGTGGGTTTCCTGCAATGCAACAATCAACAACTATTCAGGAACACTTGAGTTCATTGTAAAGGACAATTCCACCGTTCATAAAACTCTCAAGTTTACAAACCTCGACCAGATATTTAAGGTCACCCTTGTTAAGGGATAGAACAACAAGCGGTGAATTGTCAAACTATTTTAAAAAATGAATATTAAGTTGCAAAATAGTATCAATGGTAATTAGAAGCATATACTTTATCTTCTGTAATTTACGATTAACAATTCAAAAGATATTGGAGGAAATTGGCAAATAGATCGTTCCTGCTTATCCTCGTTAAAAAGACAAATAGAGGATTGGCATATATTTACAGGTTAAAATGAAACTTAATTATATCTCCATCTGATACCACGTAAGATTTTCCTTCAAAGCGTATCTTACCTTTTTCCCGGAGTCGAGCCTCGGAACCCTCTTTAACAAGATCATCGTAACTGTACACCTCCGCCTTTACAAACCCCTTTGCAAAATCGGTGTGTATTTTTCCGGCAGCCTCCACAGCGGTTGAACCCCTTTTGAGTGTCCATGCCTGAAGCTGTGTTGCAGCCGTATAGAATGTAATAAGGTTAAGCATCCTGTAGGCTTCTTTGATCAATCTTTTCAACCCGGATTCCTCAAGGCCCATCACTTCAAGATACTCGCCCTTCTCATCCTCTGAAAGCTCAGAAATCTCCTCTTCAATCTTTCCTGCCAGCGCCATAAATCCAGCGCCGGTCTTCGCAGCATAATCACTCACCTTGCGCACACATTCATCTATTTTTGACACTTCATCGGTATTTGCAAGATAGAGAACGGGCTTTAGAGTTATAAGTCCATACTCCCTGAGGCTGTTTAAATCATTAATGTTTATATCATCATTTATATCACCACCAGTTAGCTCAAGTGTATTTAAAAAATTACCTTCATTTAAAATCTTTATACATTTGTCAATTATACTGAGTCTGGATTTTGCCTCCTTATCCCCACTTTTCGCCTTTTTCTCAAGCTTGATCCTGGCATTTTCAAGTATCTCCATATCGGATAACATAAGCTCGGTATTGACTATTTCTATATCCCTGATCGGATCCAATTCTCCAGTTACATGGGCAACATTCGGGTCTTTAAAGCATCTAACGACATGAATAACAGCATTAACATCCCTTATATTTGATAAAAACTTATTTCCAAGCCCCTCCCCTCTGGAGGCACCTTCAACTAACCCCGCAATATCCACAAACTCAATCTTGGTGGGAATCGGATTTTCTTTGTTAAGTATCTCTGCAATCTTTGTAAGCCTTTCATCCGGAACGGGAACCACCCCTCTGTTTGGTTCGATTGTACAAAAAGGATAGCTTGCCATCTCCGCATTTGCATTGCAAAGTGCATTAAATATTGTAGATTTGCCCACATTGGGCAGTCCTATTATACCTGCATTAAATCCCATTGTAAAACCTCACAGTAAATCACGATTTTATTACAGATAGAAATTGTAGATAGAAATTGTGGCATTATCAAGAAATATTATGTATAATATCGAAAAATCATAAAGGTTTCCAAAATGGTTCAGAGAAGGGTTAAGAAAAGGTGGTACGATGATAATCCCAGGCTTGCTCTGCTACTTAACCTGCTGAAAAACCAGGACAAAAAATTACGTGATGAAATAATAAACGAGTTAAAGGAAATAATCAACAGTTATGACGACACTCTTATAGACAGACATGTTTCAGAGTTTCCCATGCTTGAAAAGAGAAGATGGTACGATAAAGACCCGTACAGCTGGCTTGTAATTAATTCGATCAAATACGCAGATAAGCACTTGCTTGAGGATATTTTGAACCACCTTACAACAAGGCTTATTCCTTCTGATTGTGAAAAAAGTTAAAAATATTTCCCTAAAATTCTTTTTGGTAAATTATTTTGAGACCTACTGTGAAAAATTTTTTTTAATTTTTAAAGATTTCTGAATACACAAAA
>JALXDB010000195.1 GCA_026990615.1 Spirochaetota bacterium | reverse complement strand
GTATAAGGCCGGAGTGGATAACCATTTCCGGGAATAAAATTGATGGTTCTGTTCCCGGAGAAATCTATGTGATAGAGCCGCTGGGTGCCAGCAAGATATACGATGTAAAAATTGGGAATGATATTGTAAAAGTTAGAACACCTATTGATTTTCAATCTAAAATAGGCGACAGGGTATGGGTGACCCTGGATGAAGATAACCTTCACTTTTTTGATAAAAAATCCGGGGAATCAATATCTAATGAGTAGGGAGGATAAAATTGGCTGATGTAAAATTGGAAAATGTTACCAAAAGATTTGGAGCTGTAACTGCTATAAACAGATTGAACCTTGAGATAAAGTCGGGTGAATTTTTTGTTTTGCTTGGCCCCACAGGAGCGGGCAAAACAACAACTCTCAGATGTGTTGCAGGGCTTGAAAGGCAGGATGAGGGCAATATTTACATAGATGGGGTAAATGTAAATGACTACGATCCAGCAAACAGAGATGTGGCGTTTGTATTTCAGTATTACTCGCTTTATCCCCACTATACTGTCAGGCAAAATCTTGAATTTCCGCTCAAACCGAGGATAAGAAAATTACCGCAGGATGAAATTGACAGAAGAGTTGAGAGGGTGGCAAAAATCCTTCATATAGATCATTTGCTGGACAGAAAATCAAACAATCTAAGCGGTGGTGAAATGCAGAGGGTTACGATAGGAAGAGCTATTGTAAGAAATCCCAAGGTATTTTTGATGGATGAACCTCTGTCCAATCTCGATGCAAAGCTGAGAGAAGAATTGAGGGCTGAGCTTAAAAGGCTTCAAATAGATCTTGGAGCAACCATGTTTTTTGTTACACATGATCAGATTGAAGCGATGACAATGGCAGATAGAATAGCTGTTTTAAACAAGGGACGTATACTTCAGATGGGAAAGCCCTTTGATATATACAATCATCCAAAGAATATATTTGTAGCTTCTTTTGTTGGAAGCCCCGCCATGAACTTTTTCAATGGTGAGATAACAGGAGATAGACTTGTGATTATTCCGGGTAGATTTGTCTTTAAACTTGAGAGGTCCGACCTTGAAAAAATAGAAGGTTATACAGGGAAAGTGAAGATTGGAATAAGGCCTGAGGATATTACTCTGAGCAGCTCACAGAAAGAGGGATACCAGAAAGGAATGATATATGCAATAGAAAATATGGGGATGGAAAAAATTGTAACTGTTAAAGTTGAAGATTACATATTTAAAGTTATTTGCAAACCTGATTTTCATGCTGAGATTAATTCGAATATATATGTAGCGTTTAATAAGGGGAAGATTCATTTTTTTAATCCTGAAACCAGGGAAAACCTTGAAAAGGAGGCGTAATATGGGGGTGAAATTATCCATTGGGTCGTGGGCATACACCTTTGGTAAATATGCTGAAAATCCAATAACAATGGAGGAAGTTGCCGAGAGGCTTGGGCAGCTTGGATTTGATGGAGTGTCACTGGGGGGATTTAAACCTCATGCTCATCCAGAATTATACCCTACAAAAGAGGATAGAAAAAAACTTGTTGATCTTTTTAAATCTCATAATCTGGAAATCAACAGCTATGCAGCTGATATGTGGGAGTACCCGTTTCCCTATGGAGATAAAGAGGTCGTAGAAAACTACAGGAAGGCCTATGATGCAGGGCTTCAGATGTGTGTTGATTGCGGGATTCCAATAATCAGAGTGGATACAGTTGCAACTACTCCGTATCCCGATGATTTTGATTATGAAAGGACATGGGATAGGGTGGTGGAGATGTTCAGGGAAGATGCTGAAAAGGCTAAAAAGGAAGGGATACTAGTTGTATGGGAGTTCGAACCCGGATT
>JALXDB010000194.1:1422-1850 GCA_026990615.1 Spirochaetota bacterium | reverse complement strand
CGGAGAGGGCATGGCAGTACGGCGACCCCGGGATGATCTTTATCGATGAAATTAACAGGCACAACCCCACTCCTGCCCTTGGAGAAATCGAAGCTACCAATCCGTGCGGAGAACAGCCCCTTCTACCCTTTGAGGCATGCAACCTGGGCTCGATAAATCTAAAACACATGGTAGAGGATGGAGAGATAAACTGGGATAAGTTCAGAGATACAATCCATCTGGCAATCCACTTTCTTGATAATGTAATAGATATGAGCAAGTTCCCTCTTGAGCAGATACACAAAATGGTGCATGGCAATCGTAAGATCGGGCTCGGGGTTATGGGATTTGCAGACATGCTAATTAAAATGGAGATCCCCTACAACTCACCAGAGGCATTCGATGTAGCAGCAAAAGTAGCAGAGTTTCTTGAAACCGAAGCAAATAAA
>JALXDB010000194.1:0-1412 GCA_026990615.1 Spirochaetota bacterium | reverse complement strand
GACAAATCCATATACGTCAAAGATGGAAAAAAGTTCAGAAATGCAACCAGGACGACTATTGCGCCCACGGGCACAATTAGTATAATTGCCGGATGTTCGTCGGGGATTGAACCCCTCTTTGCCGTATCTTTTAAAAGGAATGTCCTGGATAACGATGTACTTCCAGAAACAAATCCTCTTTTTATAGAAGCGGCTGTAAAAGAGGGGTTCTATTCGGACGATCTTGTACGGGAAATTGCCGAAAAGGGGTCTCTAAAAGATATCAAAGGAATACCTGCTAAGTATAAAAGCATATTTTTAACGGCCCATGATATTCCCCCGCTTGACCATGTCAAGATGCAGGCAACATTTCAAAAATATATTGACAATGCCGTTTCAAAAACGGTCAATTTCCCCCATTCGGCAAAAGTCGAAGATGTAAAGGATGTTTACATAAATGCATACAAACTTAAATGCAAAGGCATAACGGTTTATAGGGACAGATCAAGGGATGTTCAGGTTTTAACAACAGGTTCAGCCGAAAAGGAGCGTGAAGAGGGTGTTCAGAAAAGAAGACCCAGGGTAAGGCCGACAATAACAAGGGGAATAACTGAAAAGATACAGACAGGATGCGGGAACCTGTATGTAACAATAAATGAGGATGAATACGGCCCATGCGAGGTATTTGCAAGAATGGGCAAGGCAGGTGGCTGTGCTGCA
Source organism: Spirochaetota bacterium (assembly GCA_026990615.1). Classification (GTDB taxonomy): domain Bacteria; phylum Spirochaetota; class B62-G9; order B62-G9; family B62-G9; genus JALXDB01. The sequence goes on along the minus strand of JALXDB010000194.1, from coordinate 713 downwards.
TCCCAGCTCGATGCACAGGCGAGGCTGATATCCATGGCCCTGAGGGCAAACGTAGATCCCTACGCCATAGTAAAACAGTTGAAAGGTATACGCTGTCCATCCCCTTCACTGATACCCCAGAGGGGAGGCAGAGTTCTCTCATGCTCTGATGCTCTTGCAAAAGTTCTTGAACATTACCTTGATGAATTCTATAAGAGAAAGGGCAACGCCCGTCCAAAAGAAGAAGAGGAAACAGAGGTTTATATCCATGAACAGCTCGATCTGGATCTTAAAGTGGAAGCGCCCGAGAATATAAAATCTCACACAAAAAATATAGCCGGAATGTGCCCAGAGTGCGGAAATATTCTCGAGTATGAAGGTGGATGCGTTGTGTGCAGATTCTGCGGATATTCAAAGTGTTAAAATAGGTCACAAAAATCTTGTAATATAGTATAAAAAATTTATTCATTAACTTTTTGTATTCTCGGGTTGCTCACTTGGGACCACAAAAAAGCTATAAAAATATCCTGCCCATTTAACTTATATCTCATACTTCAATGTGTTCATACTTTATCTGTAACCTAATCTATTATCTCCTTTTGAACCAAAGGACGAATAAAAAGGGTTTTAAAACTTTAGAATTGTTCAATTTAAAGCTGTTAAGAATAAAAGATCCAGAAAGTTTAATTTAAAAAGATAAAATGTTATGTTTTTATAAATATGGCGTGTAATTC
>JALXDB010000193.1 GCA_026990615.1 Spirochaetota bacterium | reverse complement strand
CTTTTATGGTTTCTTTAATATCTATCTCACTATCTTTTATTTCAAACAAGATGAGATCGGCACGTTTTCCGACATCGATAATTCCCCTGTCTTCCAAACCATATAGTCTCGCGGGATTAAATGATGCCATATCAATTGCTTCAGCCAGACTACACCCTGTAAATTTCATTATATTACCTACACCTACCCTTAATGGCAGTGATGCGCCGGCAAAACAGTTGGCCTTTGGGAACATAATTATTCCCTCCGGGGTAAGCTCTACATCATTTCCATCCCATATATATTTGCCCGGTGGCATACCTGCCAACATTGTCATATCGGAAGTGAGTATAATGCGCTCAGCTCCCTTTGCGCGATAAAATACCTTAACGACCTCGGGGCGTAAATGAAAACCATCCAGAATACAACTGCTCATCAAACGATCGTCGGCAAGCTGCATCCACAGGGGATTTTCAAACCTATGGATCGTGTTTGCCATTCCGTTACCAATATGAGTAACCGTTCTTGCTCCTGCATCAACGGCCCGTTCAACATCTTCTGCACTGCCATTGTGATGTCCTAACGAAACTACAATATTGTTCTGTACACATTTTTTAATGAAATCGATAGCACCTTCAATCTCAGGGGCCAGCGTTACTTGAATGATTTTACCACCTGCCGCTTCATTTAATTTCTGAAATTCATCCCAGTCGGGCTTACGTACATCCTTAAGCCTGTGCGCACCATAAAAGCCTTTCTCCGGTGAAATATATGGTCCCTCAAGATGAAAACCGGGGACGGAGTATGAAACTTCCGGATTACTCAGCGTTGCATAAAGGTTCCTGAACGATCGTAAAAGAGACTCTTGTGATGCCGTAATAACTGTAGGCATAAATGTCACAACGCCATTCTTACGATGCATCCTGACAACTTTCAGCATATCGTCGGTTGACAAGTCCGGTTTCGAGAATTCTATGCTCACATACCCGTTTACCTGGTTATCGATTAAAGCAGGGGCTACAAATCTTTCTGCTGAATTTTCATCCCTATATGCCTCAATTTTCTCAATTTTACTTATAAATCCATTTTCTATTCCAATAGAAACCTTGCTGTTATCGCTGTGTAATATTCCTTCTATTATTTTCATTGTATCTTAAAATTAATACATGTTTATTATTTAAATTCAACATAAAACTTCCTACTCTACATTGATAAATTTCATTCGTATCTATTTTCCTTTTCATGCTTTTTTCCAACAACTTTAATCTGTAAATCTTCTATCTTATATCCTTTATGGTTAACGTATGCTTCAACAGTAAGACCAAAACAGTACCCTACCGATATTAACATAAAATCTGTAGCCCTTAAACCTGTTTCAGTTAAATTTATCACTGTATCTTTACCTTCAATTTTTCCGAAAAACTGATTATCTTTGTAATCAACAACTGCAATTTTTTCCATACTCTTAATTCCTCCTAAACTTTTTTATTTTTCTCTTTATTTAATCTTATATTAAGATATTTTTTTGCTACCTGAACATCATCAAAATGTATTATTTTATCTCCAATTATCTGATAGGTTTCATGTCCCTTTCCTGCTACCAGTACTATATCCCATTTTTCAGCTATTTCTATAGCTTTTTTTATTGCCTGTTCTCTATCTTCAATAACAATAGGAGATTTCTCCATGCCTTTTTTTATATCTTCTATTATCTGAAGAGGATCTTCTGTTCTTGGGTTATCAGAAGTAAGAATTACTGTATCTGCATACTTTTCAGCAACTTTTCCCATTAACGGTCTTTTGGTTTTGTCTCTATCTCCTCCTGCTCCAAAAACAACTATTAATCTATTGTGTTTTATTTTTTTTAGGCTT
>JALXDB010000192.1 GCA_026990615.1 Spirochaetota bacterium | reverse complement strand
GATCATAGCTGTAGAATTTGAAACAATCTTACCCCTACCCTTCTTCCACTCTATTGATTCAAGTGATTCTTTAAGCTCCTCAGCCGCACTTTTCATAAGAGGAGAGTGAAAGGCACCACTGACATTCAGCACAACAACTCTTTTTGCCCCTTTCGATTTTAAAATTTCAGAGGCCTTAGCTACCTTAGTCTTTTCGCCAGATATAACAATCTGGGATGGACTGTTAAAGTTTGCAGCTGTTACCCCCATCTCTTCACATACTTCGCTTACAGTTTTTTCGTCAAGCCCGATTATTGCAGCCATTCCGCCCTTCCCATCGGGGTCGCAATCCCTCATCAGAAGGCCTCTTTTTCTTACAACTCTCAACCCATCTTCAAAGGATATATATCCAGCCGCAGCAACAGCAGTGTATTCACCAAGGGAATGCCCTGCATAAAACTCACCGGTGACTCCATTTTTGTCCAAAACCCTGTAAATTGCATAGGAAACGGTATAAAGGGCGGGCTGAGTATTTTCAGTTTTTTTCAACTCCTCTTCATCAGCCTCGAAACAGAGGTATTTTACGGATACATCATTCAGGACTCTATCAGCTTTATCAAATATCTCTTTTGCTTCATTATAGCTATCGTAAAAATCCTTCCCCATACCGGGCTTTTGTGCCCCCTGCCCGGGGAAAAGAAATCCACATATATCCATAAAAAGACCTCTCTGTAATTTTCTCCAGATTATATATATCTTACATCAAAAAGGACAAAAACGTAAAACTTTCAACTATACCAATAACTGAATATAGTGGGCATTAATATAATAGCCGTTATTTAAATATTCAAAGAAAAAAATTTTTCAAACTATTCAATCATATCAGTATCGAAGAATCGCTGACCCCCATGTTAACCCACCGCCAAAAGCGGCGAAACCGATTATATCACCTCTTTTGATTTTCCCCATTTTTAACGCTTCATCAAGAGCAATCGCAATACTTGCTGCAGATGTATTACCGTATTTATCAATGTTTACAAAAACCTTATCTTCAGGCAGTTTAAGACTTCTTCTCAACGCATCTATTATCCTCAAATTAGCCTGATGGGGAATCAACAAAGAAATATCATCCGATGTAATACCAGCTTTTTCCATGGAATTTATAAATGTTTCTTTCATCTTGTTCACTGCAATTTTAAAAACAGCATTCCCGTTCATTTTTATGTAATGCATCCTCTTTTTTACTGTCTCTTCTGTCGCCGGGTTCCTTGAACCTCCTCCGGGTATATATAGCAAATCTCCATAGCTGCCATCGCTTCCGATATCAAAAGACAAAAGAGCGCTGTCATTATCGGATGGAACCAGAACACTTGCACCCGCACCATCCCCAAACAAAACGCAGGTTCCTCTATCCTCCCAATCAACAATGCTTGTCAACTTTTCTGCACCTATAATCAATGCATTTTTATATATACCGTTTGTCAGATAACCTGCAGCAACTGAATAAGAAAAAATATATCCGGAACAGGCGGCACTTAAATCAAACGCAACTGCATTCTTTGCTCCCAATTTCTGCTGCACCAGACATCCTGTGCTTGGAAAAAACATATCAGGTGTTATCGTGGCAACGATTATCAATTCGATATCCTCAGGTTTAATCCCTGCTTCATCGATAGCTTTCCTTGCTGCTTCATAGGCCATATCGCTTGTGGCCTCATTTTCGGATGCAATTCGCCTCGTTTTTATACCGGTTCTTGTTGTAATCCATTCGTCCGATGTATCTACCATCTTCTCGAGGTCTTCATTAGTTAGCACCTTTTCAGGTACATAAGAACCTGTTCCAACAATCTTAACTCTCATTGGGTCCATTTT
>JALXDB010000191.1 GCA_026990615.1 Spirochaetota bacterium | reverse complement strand
GATTGATAGAATAGAGGAGCTCCCAAGAATTAACCTCGTGCTTTGCGGTAGGACCGAGGAAAAACTAAAAGCAGTAGTAAAAGTGGCTGAATCTCTGGTTAAAGGCTTGGAAAATAAGATCAGGGTTGTTTCTACCACGGATTTTGAAAAGGGATTGGAAGGGAGCGATATAGTTATAAACCAGATAAGAGTAGGGGGGTTTTCAGCGAGGGCAAAGGATGAGGAGTTTGCAAGGGAGCTTGGAATTGTAGAAGAAGAAACAATGGGTGTCGTAGGGCTGGCCAACGCAATGAGAACAATCCCCGTAGTCCTTAAATATGCCTCAATTGTTGAGAAAGTCGCTCCGGATGCTTATTTTTTAAATTTCACCAATCCTGCCAGTATGGTTATTAGGGCTCTGAGCCTTAAAACAGATCTTAAAGTTTTTGGAGTTTGTGATCTTCCCGAGGTTATAACCCATCGAATTGCAGATATACTAAATACAAAACGCGAGGAATTGTACTTCAAATATGCCGGTTTGAACCATCTTGGGTGGGTTTTTGATGTATTAAAAAACGGCAAATCGCTTCTCAATGCTGTACTGGAAAAGGCTGACAGATTTGAAGACCTTGGTATAAGGCGGGAGTATATTGAGATCGGAGGCGCTATTCCTGTTCCTTTCTTAAAGTTTTATTATGAACCCGGTAAACAGATAGAGCATGCCAGAAGCAGGAATATTACTAGGGGTGAAGAGCTACTAAATCTTGAAGGATTTTTGCTGTCAGCGTACAGGGATAAAAAAATTCTGTCAAATCCTGAAAGTATAAGAGAGCTTTTGTTTAAGAATAGGAAACCTGTGTGGTATGAATACAGTGTTGTGCCCGTGATAGTTTCACTATTTGGGAATAAGGCTGGAACTCACATAATAATGTATAGAAACAACGGAGTTATAGATTTTCTTGAAGATGGAGACATAATCGAGGCCAATGCTTCAATAGATAATATGGGGATTAAAATGATAAAAGACGGCAGGCTCCCCGATATAGCAGAGGGTCTGATGAAGTCAGTTGCTCTTTACGAGAAGTATGCGGTGGAAGCTGTGTTTGATCCTACAGATATTAATTTAATAAGAGCCTTAATGATGCATCCGCTGGTTGAATCAATCGAGACTGCAAGGGCCTCAATCAGATATATCAAGTCCCAGAGATAAAAAGCTTTTTCTTACGTCTTCTATTCGGTATATATTTTTTTCAATGCATGTGCTCAGAAAGGATTCTATTTCTTTCATTGTATGTGAATCTTTGCTCTTTTTACTTTTTAGCACATGATATTTATTGTAAAAGGGTTCAGCTTGTAGGTAATCATATATAAGTTTGTGTTTTTTTGAACTTTCATCTGTTTCGTAAACATAGGTAACCTTTCTTTCAGGGTAGCCGGATGTCTCCACAGCCTTGATAAAAACAAGAAGATCTATCTTCAAGAAATCATCTTCTGTTAATCCTGTTTCACTGTTTACAATCTGTTTAAACAGTTCATCGTATGTATCTGCATGGATCGTAAATGCGAGCTGCTGGTTTATTGTCTTTTTTAGGGATAGATAGAGGTTTATATCTTTCCCCCACAGATATGAGTAGTAGTTAGCCGGGCTTATCTCATGGCACAGATAAACTACCTTTTTTCCCGGGTCCTGATTTTTTAATAGGTCTCTTAGATTTGAGTATGTTACTGTAATGAAATACCTGTTATTGTGTATGAATGCCAGTAGTGACGCCAGAAGTGTGGTTTTTCCGGTTCCTCCGATTAAGGATCCCGAGGATATGGATTTTCCGTTTATTATACCGTTTATCAGATATGCTGCCAGTTCTTTTGGAACTGT
>JALXDB010000190.1 GCA_026990615.1 Spirochaetota bacterium | reverse complement strand
AAATTAAACAATTTTATATGATTGATATGTGTATAAAAGAACAAATTACATTTTTTAACAATTCTATTACAAACTTTTACAATACTTTAATAGACTCTTATCCTATTGCTCCATAATTTAATATATACAAATATTTGGAATAAGAAGGGGTATTAACATGAAGAAAATAAAGTTTAACTTTAGAGCATTTACTTCATTATTACTTTTATGGACATTTGCATTTCAGGTTGTTACAGGGATTGTACTCTATATAGTTCCTCCGGGTAGAATAGCCAATTGGACTAACTGGACTCTTCTGGGTATTGAAAAATCCGGCTGGGAATCTCTACACACTATTTTTGGCTATCTTTTTATTATTTTCGGTATTTTTCATGTAATATACAACTGGAATCCCATCGTGGTGTATATAAAGGGGAGAATTAAAAAAGGATTTAAGCTGAGAACAGAATTGATTCTTTCCTTTTTGTTAATTTCTGTGTTTACTGCAGGGATATTAATTAATACGATACCTTTCAAAAGCATAATGGATTTTGGAGATAAATTGAAAAACTCGTGGAGTGAAAGTAAAAATGAACCTGTGATATCCCATCTGGAGCTTAAAAGCTTTGAAGATTTTACAAAAACAATAGGTATTGATCTTGACAAGGCAAAAAAAATTCTAGCCGAAAAAGGCATTGTTGTATCTGACGTATCTGAAAAGCTGATTGATATAGCCACAAGAAACGATACATCTCCAAGCGGTATATATGAAATGTTAAAGCCTAGTTCTGAGGAAGCAGCTGTTTCTATATTGGCCGAAGGGCAGGGTTATGGAAGGAAAACAATAGTTGAGATCAGTGCTGAATTAAATGTAAAACCGGAAGTCATCATTGGTCTTTTACAAAAAGAGGGAGTTGTTGCTGAAGATGATCAAACTCTTAAAAGTATAGGAGATAACAACAACATTTCTGTTGCCGAACTGATAGATATAATCAATAACGGGCTAAAATAGAACGCGGCATATCTGAACTTTAACTTCATATTACTATAGTTTTTATTCGATATATGGCATTGGACAGCTGTTTTTGTATTGTTAATCAATTGTGCCTATAGCCAGCCAGCTGTCCAATGTACATTCATAATATTATCTTGAAACTAAAAACCTTTTGCATATCGGTGTATTGAAATTAAAGTAGAGCTTAGAAATTCAGTTAAACAAACCGGGTTGGATTATTTTAGCACGGGCGGATTACCTTATAAATTTCATCACCTTATAAATATAAGGTATACATACGGGCGAATTACCTTATAAATCAGGGTATACATAATGACCCCCCATCAACAACGAAGGAGCTTCCTGTTATCCAGGATGATTTATCAGAAAGTAGAAATAGAACCATCTCTGCAATATCCTTCGGCAGGCCGAGCCTCTTCATAGGAAGTTTTTCTTCTGTTTGTTTTATAATCTCCTCCGGATTGTCAAATGCTCTGACAGAGTTCCTCAGCAAGGGAGTATCAACCTGCCCGGGACATACCTGGTTTATTCTAACCTGTGGCCCAAAATCAAGTGCTACCTGTCTTACTAGCTGGGTAAGTGCGCCTTTAGATGCACAGTAGGCCGGATGATTTGGAAAAACCTTGAATGCCGCGATGGAGCCTATGACCACAACACTGCCCCTTTTAGACTTCTTTAACTCAGGTAAACCGTAATGCAAAAGGTAGAATACTGAGTTTAAGTTTGTGGCTATCGTTTTTTCCCATGTCTGAATATCTATTTCTGTGATCGACCCTATACCCAGTTCTCCCGCACTCATGACCAAAAAATCAAGTCTGCCGTACGTTTCAATGGCTGCTTCTACAAGGGTTTTATTGGTTTTCGGAATAGAAACATCACCTCTAATGAAGATTGCACTGCCATTTTTATCTTTAATTTCTTCGACAGCATCTAATCCCCTTTTCTGGTTTCTGCCATTTATAATTATCGAACTACCCTGTTCTGCCAGTCTAATGGCTATCTCCCTCCCCATTCCTGATGTTGCGCCTGTGACAATTGCAACCCTGCCTTCTAAATCATTATAGCAGTTGCTTTTCATATTGACCTCCAATTCTAATTTTTGCTATTCATGAATTATATCAGAATTATATATATTTTTATACCATCAGTTATTGCTTAAACAGTTTTTAAAATAGATGACATATTACCCGCCCTATGTTAGCTTGTTTGTGTAGTATTTTAACAAACGGAGGAGGCTGTAAAATGATTGAAAAAGTTGATTTTTTAGGATTTAAAGGAGCTAAAATAACGAACTCGAAAGGTGACGAGGTCATTTTACTTTACGGAGTTGGGCCCAGAATTATCAGTCTTAAGACAGAAGACGGGGAAAATCTATTCTATGTAAAGGAGAACAATTTTAGAAATGTAGCTGGTAGTGATGAATGGCGAATATACGGGGGAACAAGGCTTTGGACTTCGGTGGAAACCAGATGGAGCTACCTCCCGGACAATGAGGAATGTATCCTTGAAACAGGAGAAAATTATATTAAAGCGGTATCTAAACCAGACCCTGTTACAAAAATCCAGAAATCAATTAAAGTTGAAGCTCTTGAAAAGACTTTCAGAGTTACCTATTCTTTTAAAAACACAGGTGAACATCTATTTGATGCAGGTCTTTGGGCTATCACATGCCTGAAACCTTCAAATGATGCCGGGATATGGCTGCCCTGGGGTGAAGATTCCTCCTGGAATATCAAAGACATGAAATACTGGCGTAGCTGGATTACCTCTTCTACAAATGTTGAATCTTCCCAGTGGAATCCGACCAATGAGTTTTTTATAGTAAGGCCAACTGGTGAGGTCGGCAAGGTTGGATTTGCTAACCGATGGGGATTTGGTGTATTTAAAGTTAGTAGAATATCCTTTGTAAAGGTTTCTGAATACAGGGAGAGTGCAAATTACCCGGATGGAGGATGTTCCTTTGAGGTATACACCTGCAAGGATTTTTATGAACTTGAAACTCTGTCTCCTGTATATACCCTGAAGCCTGGAGGAGAGTACATGCATACAGAGCTATGGTGGGTGGGAGAAGAAGATATTCCTACCGAAACAATAGAGAGCAGTTTCAATAAAATTGAAGAGTTATTCGGGTAATAGCTAAAACGGTTACACTATTTTAAAGTGTTCTTTTATTATTTCTTCAAAGGCCTCTTTTGGCATAAATCCTACGTGACCGCCTATTGCTTTACCATCTTTATCGAAAAAGATCTGCGTAGGAATGGACATAATACCGTACTCTGTAGCAAGGTCATTGTACTCATGAATGTCGAGTATCAGGACATTTAATTTGTCTTTGTACTCTTCAGCAATTTCCTGTAATACCGGTTTTATCATTTTGCATGGAATGCAACTATTGCTGCCGAAGTCCACTATCAGTGGTATACCCTCTTTGAGTTTTTCTTCTATTATATTACCCATAGATTACCTCCGTTAATATTGATCATAAAATTTTACCTATCATTAATCCTGTAAATGTAGCCATTACTATCACAAGAAGAATGTATGTTAAAGCGCGTTTGAATCCCAGTATTCCGTTAATTACTATCATATTTGGAAGGCTCAGGGATGGACCTGCAAGAAGCAGCGCCAGGGCAGGCCCTTTAGCCATACCAAGATCCAGAAGGGCTTTAACAATGGGAACCTCGGTAAGTGTCGCAAAGTATGAAAATGCCCCTATAACTGATGCCAGCAAGTTGGCAGAAATGGTATTACTTCCGACCCATTTTGCAATAAAATCGGGGGATACAAAGAACTTGATAATACCTGCAAGAAAAACTCCTGCAATTAAAAGAGGGAAGATCTGTTTAAAGAAATCAAATGTGGATTTCATCCACATTTTAAACTCGTAAGCCTTTAGATATCGAATTGAGATTACAACGACACCGAGCAATGATACCGCCAACATTATCCATCTTTTAGAAGATGCGAAGATTAGAACTGCTATTAAAAATAAAAAGAAAAGTATGTTTATTAACTCATTTCTGGTTGATTTCACATCAAATGATGATGTAAACTGGGCTGGTTTTTTCTCTGCATCTCCCCTGTATATAAAAGCCATTATGATACCGATAACCACCGAAAATGATACAGCTCCAAAAGCCCGTGCAATACCTATATCATATCCCAGCAGTTTAGCCGTATACGTTATTGCGAGAATATTTATAGCTGGACCAGAGTATAGAAATGCTATTGCTGGTCCTATACCTGCACCTCGTTTGTAGATACCCGAGAATAGAGGCAGAACGGTGCATGAGCAAACGGCAAGTATGGCCCCGGAAACCGATGCTATGGAGTATGAAATTATCTTTTTTGTTTGATCCCCAAAGTACTTGAGAACTTTATCCTGCGAGATAAATACAGTAATTGCTCCTGCAATGAAAAAGGCCGGTATAAGGCATGTAATTACATGGGCTGATAGATAGTCTTTTAATGCTAACCACCCGCTTGCAATGATATTTATAAACATTATCTTTTCCTTTAAAGATATTGGTGATTAAGTCTGCTAAATTCCATGCTGTGTATAAAATAACATATAAAGAAAAGTTTATATATTAAGAGAAAATAAAAATATTAAACTTCCAGTAAGGGATTTAGTAATCTTATTTTTTACGATTTCTTCTAAATCAAGAAAACATTTTTTTGAATCGACCAAACCTATCATCTTTTCCAATTAAATATTTTGATTTAGTATAGGAGATATTATTTTTGGCTTTCATCGTCTTTCAACAATTCATTTTCTATCCAATTTTTAATCTCATCTCTTACTCTGATAAATGCATCGAGTTTTTCTTTATCGCTACCCTCAACCGCTGCGGGATCTTCAAATCCTTTATGAATTACTCTCCTTCCGGGGAAAAAAGGACAGCTCTCCTTTGCGTTGTCGCATACTGTAACCACTATATCAAAGATTTCACCTTTAAATTCATCAATAGATTTTGATCTATGGTGTGATATGTCTATCCCCATTCTTTTCATTGCTTCGATTGCAAATGGATTGACCTGCGTTGCTACAGTTCCAGCACTTTTTGCTATAAATCTATCGGAGTAAAGTGCATTGACAATGCCTTCGGCCATCTGGGAGCGTGCCGAGTTATGTGTGCATATAAACAGTACTGTTTTCTTCATGCTACAACCCTTTCCATAGCTTTTTTCTGTTCATTTTTGCAGTGGGGAAGATCGAGTTTGCATTCCCTGAAGAGATGGCATGTTCGTTTGCAAATAGAAACCAGCATCAGCATTACAGGAACCTCGATTAAAACACCCACCACAGTTGCTAAAGCGGCTCCTGAGGATAATCCGTAAAGTGTGGTTGCCGTGGCTATTGCTACTTCAAAATGGTTCGAGGCGCCGATCATTGATGCAGGAGCTGCATCATGGTAAGAAAGCTTAAGTATCCTTGAAAATAGAAAATATCCAAGACTAAAAATAATCACTGTCTGGATAAATAGTGGTATAGCTATCCACACTACAGTCAACGGATTTTTTACAATGATTTCTCCTTTAAATGAAAATAAAAGTATAAGTGTAAAAAGAAGTGCTGTAATGCTAATCGGAGTAAGGTAATGAATAAATCTGTTATTGAACCATTCGATTCCTTTGCGAGAAATTATTAATTTTCTGGAAAAATATCCTGCAATTAAGGGTAGTCCTACGTATATTGCCACAGAGAAGAGGATTGTTTTCCATGGAATGGGCATTGCATTAATCCCCAGCAAAAAACTGCCAAGTGGAGCATAAAGAAAGAGCATAGTTAATGAATTTATAGCAACCATTACAAGGGTCAATCCATCGTTGCCTTTGGCAAGATAGCTCCACATGAGTACCATTGCAGTGCAGGGGGCTATACCAAGAAGAATAGTCCCAGAGATATAGCTTCTCCATAGTTCAACTTCCTGGCCTGTTTTTATAATTTCAGTGCCCGGAATGAAGCCTTTAAATATAATTCCTAAAAAAAGAGATGCTATCAGATACATACTGAAAGGTTTTATTGCCCAATTAATAAATAGTGTAAGAGCCACCGGTTTTGGTGTTTTTGCTGCTTGCAGAACTTTGTTGAAATCAATTTTTACCATTATGGGATACATCATAAAAAATAGACAGATTGCAATTGGAATCGAAACCTGATAAACAGCCATTGAATCCAGTTTTACAGCTATTTCCGGTGCAGTTCTTCCAAGTAGAATACCAATACCAATGCAGATTAATACCCAGAGTGTCAGGTAACGCTCAAAAATATTTAATTTCTTTTTTTCCAACATTGAGATATTTCTCCCCGAAAAATGATCTGGATAGTAAACGTATAAAGAAATCTTTATCTGTTATATTAATAGCAAGTTTATTTTTTGTCAATATGTAAGAGTGTAATAGTATTGATGTATTTATTTTTAGCCAAAAGAGCTGCAAACTTGGATTGTTCGATTTAAATATTAGGGCAAAATACGAATTTTTAAATATTATTATAAATGAATTACACAAGTTTTTTATAATATAGAAAACATAA
>JALXDB010000189.1 GCA_026990615.1 Spirochaetota bacterium | reverse complement strand
GGAGCTTCTGCTCCACCGCAGAGCATTATATCGGCATCACCTCTCTCAATATACTTGAATGCTTCGCCAATGGAATGATTGGCAGATGCGCATGCACTCACAACGCACATATTTGGGCCGTTCAACCTGTGCCTTATCGAAACTGTTCCACTTGCCATGTTTGCAATCATCATAGGTATTAAGAAGGGGCTCACCCTTTTCGGCCCCTTCTCAAGATACACAATATGTTGATCCATCAGTGTCTGCAGTCCACCAATTCCCGACCCAATAATCACGCCAGCACGAAACCTGTCGACCTTATCCATGTTAAGCTCAGCATCCTTTATTGCCTCGTCACTGGCCACAATCACAAACTGGGTAAATCGGTCGTTTCTCCTGGCATCTGTTTTATCCATGTAGTCCAGAGGATCAAAATCCTTTACTTCCCCTGCAATCTGCGTTTCAAGCCCGCTAGGATCGAAGAGGGTAATCTTTGAAACCCCCGATTTACCATCTACAAGATTTTTCCAGAAGTTATCTTTACCAATTCCTATCGGGGAAACAACCCCGATGCCTGTTATTACAACTTTTTTTCTTTCGCTTACCAACCTTCATCCCCACTATTTATGAGATTCTATGTATTTAACAGCATCACCAACAGTTACTATCTTTTCTGCATCTTCATCAGGGATTTCAATACCAAACTCCTCTTCGAGAGCCATTACAAGCTCTACGGTATCGAGAGAATCCGCACCCAAATCATCGATAAATGATGCATCCTCAGTTACGTCTTTCTCATCAACGCTCAAACGTTCAACAATAATTTCTTTGACCTTTTCAAATGTGTCCATGGATCGTTAAACCCCCTTAAATTTCTAATTTAGTTTAGTTTATAAAATAATAATACAAATTACATAACCATTCCGCCATCGACAACAATTACTTGACCCGTTATGTATGATGAATATTCAGAAGCCAAAAATAAAGCCACATTTGCAACGTCCCGCGGTGTTCCGGGCCTGTTCAAAGGTATGGTTTCCAGCATCTTTTCCTTAACTTCTTCCGGTAAGACTTCTGTCATTTCGGTTTGTATGTAGCCAGGAGCAATAGCATTTACATTTATATTTCTCGAGGCAACTTCCTTTGCCGTTGATTTTGTAAGACCTATAACACCGGCCTTGCTGGCTGCATAATTTGCCTGACCTGCATTCCCCATAAGTCCGATTACAGATGCAATATTGATTATCCTGCCACTTCTCTGCTTCATCATCTGCCGTATAACCGCTTTGGTACAGTTAAAGGTCCCTCTAAGGTTTATAGAGATAACCCTGTCAAAATCTTCGACCTTCATACGCATGATAAGATTATCCCTTGTTATTCCGGCATTATTGACGAGTATATCAATTCGCCCAAATTTGTCAATTGCTTTTTTGACAACCTCCTCGCATGATTCATATTGACTGACGTCAAGCTTATATCCCGCAGCATCTACACCGTATTCCTTAAGCTTTTTTTCTGCTTCTTCCAAGATCTCTTCATTAATATCACCGATAACTATATTTGCCCCGTTTTGTGCATATACAGATGCTATTTCAAAACCAATCCCCCTTGCACCTCCGGTAATAAAAGCTATTTTTCCCTTTAAATCCATATAATACTCCTTGTTACTGGGATATATCTTCAACTTTTTCAACAGATGTTACATTAACATCTCTTGAAAACGCTCTGAATAACCCCTTTAATACTTTACCCGGTCCACATTCAACAAAGTTTTTGCACTTTCCATCTTCAACAAGAACCTTCATGGTTTTATTCCATAAGACCGGTGAATAGAGTTGCTTTATCAGGTTTTCCCTGATAACCTCGGGGTCATCGCTGATCA
>JALXDB010000188.1 GCA_026990615.1 Spirochaetota bacterium | reverse complement strand
TATTTGTACAAGCCCAGATAAAATGGTTAATTTTTAATAATTTATAGGCCAATTGATCTTTGTTCAACATAATTCTTTCAGAAACAGTGTTGAATATACAGCCGCTTCGTTACAGATAAACTTTAGAATGTTTATTTCTTTTTCGCTGAATTTTTCATCATCCTTTTCCGTTAAATTTAAAACTCCTATTGTATGGGATAAAGATGAGATTGGCAATGAAGCAAATGCATCTGATTTGTAGTTTTCCTTAGGTTCAAATCCCTCAAGTTGTGAAAGGTTATTCATAATAAGAGGATTTTCATTAAGAAAAACCCTGCCGGCTATTCCCTCTCCAGGAGTTATTTCCACCTCCTTTGCGATTGAGAGCTTTGACTTTTCCCACCCTATTGTTCTAAATATATTGAGTTTCCCTGATTTTTTGTTGTAAAGTAAAATTGATCCTCTATTCGACCTGGTAATTTTAGATGCCGCAATTAACAGCCTATCCATAAGATCTTTAAAGTCTCTTGATTCTTTGAAAAAATTTTGCAGTCCTATGTAGATATTTGGTGATTCAAGAAACTCGTGGTTTTCCAGAAAACGCGAGTCAATAAGTTCATCATTTACGTTGACATTTAATCCTGAACCGTGCGGTACTGTATAACCGGTTTCCAGAACGGATATGCCTTTAAGTATCACAAACAGAAGGAATCCTATAAGTATTATATCTATTATAATTATTTCCTGATTATTTATAACATAAGGAACAATGTTAAACGAAGAAAGAATAAAGTAAATAGATATAACTATAAGCGTAAAAACTATAATGTAACCGAAGAGTTTGTATGGTTTCATATCATTACTCCTGAATTTTTACTCTATTGTTTAAGACTATCTGAAGGTCTCTGAATTTATCATATATTCTTGCCTGCCCTTTAATGATTTTAATCTTCAAAGGATGAAAATAGAGTATCTTATTCTTTAAGAAACCTATTTCAAGCAGTAATCCCGTAGATGTCTCTTCTGACCAGTTTTGATCGAATATAAGATTCCCAAGACTGTAGGCTATTATGCTATCATTGTAAACCTCTATTCTTTGCACGACATGGGGGTGCCCACCGAGGACTATATCCGCACCGCTTTCAATCAAAGTCCTCATTCTCTCTACTTTGCTTTTTTCGGGTTCTTTTAAATACTCTATACCGGTATGGTACGAAATAACTGTTATATCATACCTTTTTGAGAAATTTTTAAGGGTTTTAAGAATATCTTTGCTGTAGGTATAAGTTTCCACTTTATATTTCCCCGATTGATAAGAAACTGGATATATATCGTTTATTGCAATAAAACAAACTTTTGTACCCTTAACATCGATAACTGAAGGCTTAATTTTTAGCTCTTTACCTACAGCAATGCCATTATAGTTTATGCCTGCCCCTTTCAAGTACTTTATGGTATCCAGCGCTCCTGTATCACCCCAGTCAAGTATATGGTTATTTGAGACTGAAAGAATATCGAAACCACTCCACTTCAATATATCAGCATATTCAGGTCTTGCCCTAAAATATATACCTTTATTCGGTTTATATTTTTTACTGCTGGTTGTTAAAGGTGACTCCAGATTTGCGAATGCTATTTCATGGTTTTGTATTTCCTCCTTTATATATTTAAACGGATATTTAGCACCATAAATATCTATGTATTTTTTCACTCCTCTATCAAGCATAATATCTCCGCCTGCTATCATGGAGAAAAGGCTCGAATAATCAGCATTTTTAATATTTTTCTTTATGAAACGGTAAAGCCTGTTGCTTTTAGTTGATATTGTGCAGCTAATAACAAGCGGGTATACTCCCTTTTTAATTTCTGAAATAGTAGGAAATATTCCTGAAA
>JALXDB010000187.1 GCA_026990615.1 Spirochaetota bacterium | reverse complement strand
TTATATGTTTTATGATTCCTACCGTCAATTCCTATTTGTTTGCTTTCATTATTAAAGCCTTGACCTATATTAAATATTTACATATTTTCATCATTAAAACTTGTGAACTGATTATAATTCATGTGAGGTCTATTGGTATATGGGAACTTCCAGAGGTCTAATTTACAGAACAGTTATTAATACACTTTTTTTTATTTTAGGGTTTACAATAATTTTTGTATCTCTAGGGGCAGGAGCCGGTTCCTTTTCAAGATTTTTGCTACAGCATAAACGCCTTATTTCTACAATTGGTGGTGCAGTGATAATCCTGTTTGCCCTGCAGGTAATGGAAGTGCTGAAAATTCCATTTCTGAATTATGAGAAAAAGGCTCATATTCAGAAAAAGCCCAGAGGTATTTTTGGTGCTTTTATCATTGGTGTTACATTTGCTGCTGCATGGACTCCGTGCATAGGCCCGATACTTTCGAGTATATTAATTCTGGCCGCAACGGAGGAAACAGCTATCAAGGGTGCATATCTTCTGGTTGCATATTCCCTCGGCCTTGGCATACCCTTTCTTTTCTCTGTGGTTGCTTTTGGCTCTTTTCTATCTTTCTCGGGATTCGTAAAAAGGCATTTTAAAACGGTTGAATTGATAAGCGGTATCCTGTTGCTGGGTATAGGGGTCGTGCTTATTCTTGGTCAGTTTGAAAAGCTTTCACAGGCTATTTCGTTTATACCCGATTTGTCTTTAAGAGTTTCCCACAGTCTTTCCGTATTCGTCGCATTCTTTGCCGGCTTTATTTCCTTTATTTCTCCATGTGTACTACCTCTAATTCCTTCTTATTTGACTTTTATAACGGGAGTTTCTGTGTTAGAATTAAAAAAAGATTAAATGGGGAAAGATATGCCTAGACGGGTTGTTATTACAGGAGTTGGGCCGGTTTCTTCTATTGGAATTGGAAAGGATAGTTTCTGGAATAGTGCTAAAGAGGGGAAGGGCTACTTTAGAAATGTAGATTTTGATGATGTCGAACTTGAACAGTACCGGAGCAGAATATGCTCCCCGATCGACAATTTCGATCCATCAGCCTTTATAGAAAATCCTAAAGACCTGAAGCGCTCCGGAAAGGCAACAAAATATGCAGTTGTGGGCTCCTACCTTGCACTGTCAGATGCGGGATACAAAATAAATTATATTGGAAAAGACCAGAAACCCGGTGGACCGAAGTATTATCAGGTAGAGGGGTTGAAAAGCGAGAGGGTTGGTGTGGTAATAGGGCAGTCAACCCCGAATATTGATATTGAATATCCAGAGCATGTTAAGTTTATCAGGGACCACGGTCCCAAAAAGGTCAATCCATTTACTCTACCCCAGACAAATATAAATGCAGGTGCATCTGCTATAGCTGAATGGTTTTTCCTTAAAGGAACAGGGTTCAGCATTGCCACAGCCTGCGCGTCTGCCACCCATGCCATCGGAATTGCGACTTTTATGATTCAAAACGGTATGGAGGATGTGGTTATTACAGGAGGTGCGGATGCTCCAATTGATTCCTATGTTTTTTCGGGATTCGATATAATACGGGCCTTGAGCAGACGAAACGATGATCCTATGAGAGCTTCCCGCCCTTTTGACCGTGACCGCGATGGATTTGTACTTGGTGAGGGAGCCGGGATTCTTGTAATTGAAAGTCTTGAACATGCTGCCAGAAGGGGTGCTCCTATTTACGCGGAGATTGTAGGCTACGCATTCAGCCAGGATGCCTATCATCTAGTGGCACCGGATCCCTACGGAATTTCTGCAATTAACGCTTTAAAAAAGTCACTGGAAGTTGCAGGTATTGTACCGGAAGAGGTTGAGTATATAAATGCACATGGTACCTCCACGATTTTAAACGATCCCAATGAGAGTT
>JALXDB010000186.1 GCA_026990615.1 Spirochaetota bacterium | reverse complement strand
TTTATTCTCTATTTTACATCTGCAACTATTATTCACAACTTGAATAAAATTTTTAATGTTCTGCTTCTATTATATCGCTTTTAAAATATCTGTTCAGTTTTATATTTCCAAAAGTACTAACCGGTTCAACCCCATCAATAAGTATCTTTATAGCTCTGACGGATTTAATATTTGACATAATGCTTTTAACGAGCGATTCAACTGCCAGAGCAGGATATCTATATAAAGATTCTACAGCAGCCCAGTTTAATGACAAAAAAACCTCGCCACCTTTGCCAAAAGCGATGAATTGAACTGACACGTCAGGTTTAAAGAGTGATTCTAATCTTTCATCTGAGGGACCTGAAATAAGCTCGTATAAAATAGATTTTAATTCCTCAGCCTTGTTCCGGGATTTTGGTATGAACTCCCTCCTTGCCTCAAGCTTACCGGTATTCTCATTAAAAAAATACAGATTAACCCCGGTATACTTAATCTCATCTTTTAATGTTATATAAACCGCCGATATTAAAGACACAATTGCCAGAAGCACAATAAAAATGTTTTCCCTTTTATACACATTTTTTCTATAGTAATCTTTTCTATCTTTTATATTTAATAGCCGGTTTTTCTGTAAATCCGTTTGTTTTTTCGAATTCGTCGATAAACTCTTCAATACCATCTACTATTCCCTTCGCAAGTTTTTTCTGGTATTTCTTACTCGTAAGATTCAATGCCTCCATCCTGTTGGTTATAAAACCAATTTCTATCAGAACAGATGGCATCTTTACCGCTTTTAAAACATAAAAATATGCACCTTTGACTCCTCTGTTAATACTTACCGATCCAACTTCGTCTGAAATCGAGTTTTGAATATTATTGGCTAATTTTATACTCTCTCTCCTGTATTCAATATCCACAATTCTATTTATAATATCATCGAGATACTTTTTATTTTCGATGCTCTCATAATTTATAACTGAATTCTCCATATCAGCAACCTTTCTTGCCTCCTCGCCCTTTGGATCAATTGTGAGATAATATGTCTCATAACCTAGTGTTTTCTTGTTGTAAGAAACATTTGCATGTATGCTCACATATACAGGATTTAAAGAGGGCTCTACACTGTTTGCAATTTTTGCTCTACCCTCAAGGGGGATGAATCTATCATCATTTCTTGTTATTATCACCTTTAAATCATGGTGGTCCTTCTTTAATCTGTCCGCCACAAGCTTTGCAACTGAGAGAACAATATCCTTTTCTTTTATACCATTATAACCGATGCCTCCGGGGTCCTTGCCTCCATGCCCCGGGTCTATTATCACTGCCCTTACAGAGGCCCGGTATACCCTTCTTCCTGTATTTTTTGCTGTTCCAGTAACAGTAATATTAGTTTCAGGTCTTCTTTTTTCCTTTACCGATTTTATCTCACTGCCAACGAGCAGGCTCCCATTCGAATATTTCCATTTTAACCTTCTTCCAGTTAACGACCTGATAATAAGATCAACTCCCATCTCATCAATCAGTAAACCACCTTCCTTCTCTTTGCAACTCACATAAAATATCTTGCTTCCAACAAGGATAGCTCCGTATGCAGGTATAATTATTACTTTTTTATTCCTGAAACCGAGCTTTACAAAAGTTAAAGCAGGATCATTATCCACTTTAAAATCAAATTTATTTATCAACACTGAAAGAGGCACAAAAATCTTTTCTTTATTTCTATCAGTAACCCTTGCGGAATTAGTAAACAACAGTAGAGCTGCCGAAAGTGTAAAAATACGTAAAAGAATAAAATCTAATCTGAATCTTTTACCTTTTAACAGCATACAATTCAAAAGTATCCCCTAATCTAAATATCTTTGCAACTACCCGATAAAACATTTTTAGAATTCCCGGCACCTTTTTCAATCCAAACACCGAAAAGAATCTTTCAGGATGTATACCTGTGGCCTTTATCCGGACTACTTTAAAACCGAAACCTGCTAAAAATCGCTTTAAATTACCTGGCGTTGTATCAAAGTAATGGTCATCGGGATGGCTATCCAGAAACTCCCTCCTGTTCATTCTGTACAGTATACCTCCCCTGCTGGGGATTGCAATCGCCAGCACCCCTCCCGGTTTTAGCAGGTTATAAACCTTCCTTACAGCCATAAGAGGGTTTTTAAAATGCTCAAGAACAAAGTAGATTGTTATTGCAGAATACCCGCTTTCTAAATTCAGGTCTAGAAAGTCTCCCCTGTAAACCCTGATATTGAGATTCTTTATAGCCCAGTCAACTGCAAAATCAGAAACTTCTATACCCTCAGCATCCCAACCTCTATCTCTGGCCAGCTTAACAAAAAATCCCAGTGCACAACCAATGTCAAGCAATCTGCCCTTTTCAGGATTAAATTTCTCAATGGTTTTAAGCCTGCCAAGCCCGAGTTTTTTAATATTGCTTCTGTCTTCAAGATAGCTCTTTCCGTACTGTTTTTCGTATTCATCTAAAAAATAATCTTTGCTGTATCTATTGCCTTTCCCCGAAAATCCCGTTAAAAATAGATCACCGCACCTTGAGCATCTAGAAATTGAATAGTTTTGTGTTCTTTTAACTACGCTGTAGATTGTATGATTAAAAAGGCAGTCCTTTCTTTCAGCATTGATGGTAGATTTGATTATGCCGGATATCCTATCCGCCCCTTTCAAATCCACCAGCTTGCTGTATTTTTCGATGCTTTTAACCATCATATCATAATCACCGATTATTCTGCCCAGCCTGTCTCCGAGACTGTTATCTTCAAAACCGGCGTAACCTGCATTGGGAACATCATAATTGAGGGATAGCCTGTAGTGATACTTTGAATGATTGTAAAGTACAACCGGTGTCCCGAGATATAGGGATTCAAAAAAGGTCATACCGAAGGATGTGATTAGCAGTCTGGCTTTTGCAATAATCTCAAAAAAATTTTCAGGATCTGTGTAGACTTCAGCATCCAGATGGCTGTAGTCCCTTAGATTCATAGGGCCTTTTATAATTTTTAATTGATGTCCGTCCTTAAGCAGCACATTTGCAACTTTCTCTGTTAGGTTATTTGGATCGGAGCCTCCAAAGCTGAGGACAATATAGTCTTCTCTTTTTATACGATCTTTTCTGAAATCCTGAAGGAGCGGATCAAGAACAATGTATTTCTCACCGTAATAGTTTGCCTTCACATTGCTTTTCAATACAGGAAGTGAGAGTATACTGACAATGGAACGGCCGCTACCTCTCCCGTGATCATCAAGGGAAACAACAGGAGCTATCTTTATCAACTTTTTAGTAAATCCCGGTGTTGTATCCCTGCAGTCAAGAAATATCAGGTCAACATTATCCAGATTATAGACTGTTTCAATATCAACAACATCGTAGGGAATCATCATCTCCGATCTATCATAATCACCAATTACAGCAAAAATAGACGAAAAGAGATGCTCTCCTGATTTTGCAATCGTTAGGCATCTCTTTAAATGGCCGAGCCCATCCCTGCGACCAGCCCTAACGATAAACAACACGCGGGAAAGCTGTTTTTTCATTATAAAACCTTATATAACCTTTATTAAAACTTATTAAAACATTTTATAAATTTTATGATTATTAAAACACCTGACAATAGCAGGTTACTTCAGCAAATTAATTACTTCTTTTAACTTTATAGGGCTGCCCTGCCATAGCTCTTTATAGATTCTTTCCATATTTTTAAAATCCTCAATTGTATCAACTGTAAGCCTGAGATCCGGATACCTGTACTCCTCATCAACCACCGGTTTTGAAACCTTGAACTCTCCTTCGTTCCTGTAAATGTACTGGGTCATATGCTCCCGCTCAAAAGGATCAACAGACTCCCTATTAGCCCTTAAAACAGCATCCCCCCTTACAACCTCAACACCAGTACCGTAAGGTAATCCTGTGTAGGTGGTAAGATCAGCCCCAACCTTTAAGTGATACTCGAGGGTTTTGTCTATATACTCTATAGAAACAAGAGGGTTATCCCCAGTAGCCCTTATAACATTGTCTATTTTATACCTCTCAACGGCAACTGCAAATCTCTTCAGCACATCATCTTCAGGGCCAACAACAACTTTTACAGGATATCTTTCAACTACTTCTGTTATCGATGGAAGCGTATCGCCGGTTGTGGCCACAATAACTCCATCGGGTAGCTCAGCACTTAATAACCTAATAAGGATGTGTTCAAACATTGTCTTTCCACAAAGCGGATATAGAAGCTTACCGGGCAGCCTGGTGGAATTTTTTCTTACCTGCAGAACTATAAAATTGTTCATTTAATCAAACTTGGCTAAAAATTAAATATATAGTACTCATCACATTTCCTGCAATCATCACTGTATCTGTCATTGCAGTAATCCACAAACAATCTGTTTCCCCTGCTCCATACCTTCTCGATGTCTTCATTAAATATGTTGCCGGATATCGCATTTCCATTAATATCCTGTTTACACCGAGGAACATCGCCGTTGTAAAAGATGACCATGTCTCTCATCAGGTGATAACAACAGATCTTGTCCAGAGGCCTAAGATCCGAGTGCGAGAGCCGTGGCAGGACTCCAGCAAAATCATTAAATTTCTGGATAACTACATTCACGCCTTCCTTCTTCCACATGTTGTAAAATTCGATCATTTCATCTTCATTTATATTCATTCTTACCATCTGCGCAAAGGCATTTTTAAATCCTTTCGAAATCAAATATCTAAGATTCCTCTCAGGGTACCTTATCTCCGTTCCATGTATCCTTTTATAAGTCTCTTCCCTTACAGCATCTATCTGAAAAATCACGAATATATTGTCCGATTTTAAATCAACAATAAAGTTTGAAAAAGCAGGGTTAAAAAGTATTCCATCCGTCTCAATTATTAGCTTAAGATTTTCATACCCGCTTGCCAGCTCAACTAATCGTTTTATTTCGGGATGTAATAGAGGTTCAGAGATGTAGGAGATGGAAATATAGGGATCTTCTGAAAAATCATGAACAATCTCCAGTATTCTATGAAAACTATCTACATCCATTTCTCCCCTTTTTCTTGAAATTGCATCAACCGGTAGATACGGTACCGGATGATTAACCCTGTCCGTGATTTCAACCTCAACAAAGGCCGGAACTGTCCTGACTATTTCGGGGTTATTCTTAATCGTACTGCAGACATCTCTGTACGAGACATCGAATCCGCCCAAAGCAGAAACCAGTTTTTCCACTATAATACGATTTATTTTCCTCGATGCCGTAAGCTCAACCTTTAGAAGCCTTATATCCTCATCTGGGAAAATGGACTCAATATCAAAGGAGTTTATATCTTTTGAAAGCAACTCAAACAGCGAATCCCTTTTAACAGGAGACTCCTTATCCTTAATTAATGATATGAGCTTTAAAAGGGTTTCTGAAGATACCACCTCCGGGAGAGCTCCGGGCAAAAACCCCTCGCCGTATGTATAATCGGAAAGCTCTTCAATGTGGGATTCAACAAGTTTTTCTGTGAGCTTAACATCAAACAGAGGTTCATCGGAAAAAATATAGACTATTAAATTGTATCTACCCTTTATATTTTGATAAATTTTGAATAAAATTTCGTAAACACTGTTAGATTTAACAAATATTCTATTTACCTCTTTTGGAATGTCCCTGAAAAGAGGCTTGTGGTCATCCCTTAAAACAACAAATATGTCTCTATCGTCGGCTATTGATTTTGCCTTTGAGAGAGTTACTGTAAAACAGTCCTCTCCTGCAACTGGGACCCTGGGATTTGAGTTATCCTGTACGCTGTTTATCACGAATGCAAATTTTCCCTTAATTTTTGCCATCTTTTAAGTTCTTTCTACATCAATATTGTGTTAAAAACTACTCTAAATATCGGCCTATGTCAATTTTGATTTTAATTTGCACCGGTTCATATATAATTGACACATCAATTAATATAACTTATTCTAATGTTATGGAAACTATATCGTTTGTTCCGGACAACCAAAAAGTATACACGGTCACAGAACTCACCAGATCAATTAAATCATTACTAACGGCCGAATTTTTCAGCATCTGGGTTCAGGGCGAAATATCAAACTTTAAAATAGCAACATCCGGCCACATGTACTTTTCACTGAAGGACGAGACCGCCGTAATAAAGGCCGTACTGTTTAAGGGGTATCAGGGTAGTGTAAGGTTTAATATTGAAGATGGACTTAAAGTGGTTGTTCACGGCAATATTGATCTTTTTGAAAAAAGGGGTGAATACCAGATAATCGTTGACACCATCGAACCCATCGGTAAAGGCGCACTTCAACTCGCCTTTGAACAGTTAAAGGAAAAGTTAAAAAAGGAGGGTTTGTTCGATGCAGCTCATAAAAAACCTATCCCCCAGTTTCCTGAGACAATAGGAGTAATAACCTCAGCAACAGGAGCGGCCCTGCGCGATATCCTGAACGTCACCCAGAGACGATACAGGGGTATTCACATTATTATCTACCCTACCCTGGTACAGGGTGAGGAGGCTGCAGAATCGATTGTAAGTGCAATTGAAAAAGCTAACGAAAGAAAAGAGGTCGATGTAATTATACTCGGGAGAGGCGGGGGATCAATAGAAGACCTCTGGCCTTTCAACGAGGAGATTGTAGCAAGGGCAATATTCAAATCAGAAATCCCAATTATAA
>JALXDB010000185.1 GCA_026990615.1 Spirochaetota bacterium | reverse complement strand
CACGATAATTGGATGGTGATTTGGCAGGTTAACACTTGGGTTGTCAGGATAATTAAATTTTGAAAGGAGGCTAAAGATGAAAAATAGATTATTACCCTTATTGACAATCATCCTTTTATTGATGCCGGTTATTATAATAAATGCAGATTCACTTTCTATCGGAGGATATATAGAAAACAACACACAGATTAAGTTCTCGAACGGAAGATTATTTCTCAATTCAACCGACCTCACATTAAAACTGGAAGGCTCGACTGATTTCTACCACTACTACTCGGAGCTGGGTATAAAGTATAAAGGAGAGCAACGGGTAACCGATATTAACGGACTTTTTGATCTAAATACAGTTACCCCTGTAGAACTAAATCTGAAAGAGGCATACATCGACCTGTACGGGTTTCCTCTGTCATCAATTGATTTAAGAATAGGTAAACAGATCATTGTCTGGGGAACGGCGGATAAAATTAATCCGACGAGCAACATATGTCCGGCAGATTTAAGCAATATCCTTGATTTTGGTAACAAACTGGGGATAACTGCAATTCAGACAAACCTCTATATTGGTTCTGCAACAATTACGGGAGTTTATATCCCATCCTTTACCCCTGCCCTCCTGCCTTCAGAGCTGTTTGAAATCGAAGGTCAGGCTACTATAGATACGCCAGGTCAAAAACTGGGATTAACATCTCAGGCGGCACTGCAGTTTAATATACCTGTTTCAACATTTGATCTTTATGCAAACTACTACTACGGCAGATATTCAATTCCATCAACATACGAGGTTACAACAGATTACGTAACTCAGGATATAGAATCTATGAAATTCTTCTATCCCAGGCTGCAGGTTATAGGATTCAGCTTCTCCGGGAGTATTTTTGATCTGGGGATATGGGGAGAAGCAGGCTATTTTATACCCGAGAACTACAGCCTCACTACAGTTATAAATAATGTTCCACTGTATGGGACAATTACACAGAAAGACAGAGATGTGGATGATCCGTATATCAGGTATGTAATTGGGAGTGACTACACATTCAAGGGAGGCCTTTATTTGAATGTACAATTTGTGCACGGTTTTGACAATGAAGTTACAAAAGACAGTTTAAACGATTACCTGATTGGTAGAATTGAAAAGAGCTTTTTCAACGACAAATTAAAAATATCCCCGCTAACTTTTGTATTAACAACTGGCGATACCAACAACATAAAGAACAACTACGGTGTGGGTTATATGCCTGAAATTTACTATTACCCTGTCGATAATATTGAACTCGATATCGGAGCATACATTCTCGATGGAAAAGGGGATAACCTGGTAAGCTCGATGGAAAAAAACGACCTTCTCTTTATAAAGGCAAAAGTAGATTTTTGAGAAATATATTTTTAAATTGTCAACATCTATTTTTATTTAATAGTTTTTTAGAAAATATCTCGATAAATTAGAAACTATTTTAATGTTTAACGATTTAAACTACATAAAAAAAACATGGAGCTAAAGATATTAAATGAAAGAGGCTCTGGTGACTGGGGGCACCGGATTCATCGGTGCCCACCTTGTAAAACATCTAGCAGATAATGGCTACAGGGTAACATGTTTGATAAGGGAGAATAGCAGGATAGATAGAGTAAAAGCTCCCGGTGTAGAGTTTGAGCAGGTCAGCCTTGATGATATAGAAGGGCTTAAAAAGGTTTTAAAAAACAAAAACTATATATTTCACCTTGCAGCGGTAATAAATGTTTCTGAAAAGGACGAATACTACAGAGTTAATTACCAAGGAACAGAGAATATCGCCAAAGCTGCAGCAGAGATTGAAGGCATTGAAAGGTTTGTCTATATATCGAGTATAGCGGCATCAGGTCCTTCAAAAAAAGGTTACCTCAAAACTGAAGATGATCCGTGTAATCCTATAAACGACTACGGCATATCAAAACTAAAGGGAGAAAAAGCCATAATGGAAATACTTGATAGAAGTGGAACACCCTATACAATACTGAGGCCACCTAATGTTATAGGGCCCGGACAAAAAGAACTGACCCAGGTTATCAAGATAATTAAACAAGGAATAAAACCTCTTTTAGGCAATGGAGACAGGCAGACCAGTTTAATCAATGTTAAGGATCTTGCAAGGGCAATTTTAATAGCAGCAGAGTCAACCAAAACCGTTAACAAAATATACTTTGTAACAGATGGAAATACATACTCCTGGAGAGAAATAGCAGATTTAATACAATCAGAACTCCATAAAAAATACACCATACCAATTTCGCATCCTGTTATTCTTGCAATCTCACTATTTTTGCTTCTGTTTTCATATATAACAAAGAGACCTTCAGGTCTGCATCCAAAGAGGATTATGGATGTTCGAAATAACTATTACACCTACAGCACTGCCAAATTTATAGAGGACACCGGTTTTACAATCCGTTACAGTATCGCAGATGCTGTAAAAGAGACCATAAGAGAACTTTACTGACAATTAATTTCTGGTATACATATGGTTAATTGTCAGTTTTAATATTATAATATTATAAACCGGACCGATTTGGGAAATTTATTGTTGCTCAAAAATCTGTAATAAAAATTAAATTATCATAATAAAAATGATGGAAAAGTCAACCGTATACATTTTTAGCTGCGAGAACTATAATGTAGATGAAATATACAGAAAGATATCTCTGGCCGTAGAGGATATGGGAGGTATCAATTCTATTCTCAACTACAATAATCTTGATAATCAGAAAAAGGTTCTATTAAAACCCAACCTGCTTGCTCCTGAAAAGCCGGATAGAGCTACAACAACACATCCTGCAGTTTTTGAGGCCGTGGCCAGATTTATGAAAGACGCGGGGTTCGAGGTGTACTACGGTGATTCACCAGCATTTCATTCAACAGAGACGACAGCCAAAAAAGCAGGAATTGCTGAAGTGGCAAACAGACTGGGGATAATACAGGCTGATTTTGAGTCGTCCAGCAAGGTTTTTGCAGAAGAGGCCAAACAAAACAAATATTTTAATATTGCAAAAGGGGTCACCGAGATTAAAAATGTAATTAGCCTTCCTAAATTGAAAACCCACGGTCTTACAATCCTAACAGGTGCTGTGAAAAACCAGTTTGGATGTATTCCGGGAAGACAAAAATCATCCTATCATGTAAAACTGGACAACATTGAGCGATTCTCTCAGATGCTGGTTGATCTCACTATGCTCATAAAACCTAAACTCTACATAATGGATGCCATTGTAGCCATGGAAGGGAACGGCCCCCACAGAGGAAAGCCCGTTAATCTTGGTGTGTTGCTGATTTCAAAGGACCCGGTGGCTATGGATTCTGTAGCCTGTGGATTAATAGGCTTAAACCCCCAAAAGGTTAAAACAGTGGTTCTGGGAGAAAGATCGGGTCTGGGAATAATAAATGACATAGAGGTTAAAGGGGATTTAGAGCTCAAAACAATTAAAAAGTTTTCACTCCCAAGAAGGGATGTTTTTATTTCTCTTCCAAAATGGACACGCAATCTGATAGAGGAATTTCTGATTTCAAAGCCTATTTATGATTACAGCAAGTGTATAAAATGCTACGAGTGCTATGAAATATGTCCTACCAGACCAAAATCTATAAGGATAAAGGATGATGGTTTTCCGGCTTATAACTATAGGACATGTATAAAATGTTACTGCTGTCAGGAAACCTGTCCCACGGGCGCCATATATCTTAAAATTTCCCCGTTCAGGAGATAAAATTGAGCAGGATTACCATTAAAAAGGTTGAAACTCGAAAGGACAAAAAAATCTTTGTAAATCTGCCGTATATCTTTCATAAGGACCACAAAAACTGGGTTCCTCCCCTTTACATTCATGAAAGGCATTTTATTGATAAAAAAAAGAATCCACATTTTAAATACTCGAATGCAGTCTGTTTCATTGCATACAGAGATGATCAGCCGGCAGGCAGAATTATGGGGATAATCAACAGAAAATTGAATGAGATTTGGAATCAGAAAGATGCAAGGTTTTGCCAGTTCGAATCAATAAACGACCAGCAGGTTTGCCATCTACTCATAGAATCCGTGGAAAATTGGGCAAGGGAAAATGGGATGAAGAGACTCGTGGGTCCACTGGGCTTTTCTAATCAGGACCCGCAGGGATTTTTAATAGAGGGGTTTGATGAAAGACCTTCTGTTGGAACCATATACAATTTTGAGTACATACCAAAATTGATAGAAAACGAGGGATTTACAAAAGAAGTTGATTACGTAACCTATAAGATCCCCATACCTGAAAAAATCCCCGAGATCTATGAAAAGATATCCCAGAGGGTACTTACAAGGCATAAAGTAGAGTTAGTTGAATTTACTAAAAAAATCGAGGTAAAAAGAATACTCCCCGATGTTCTCAGGTTTATGAACAAAACATACACAGGTATATATGGATTTATACCGCTAAGTGAAGAAGCTATTAAAAAGGCAACAAGAAATTACAAAGAGATAGTGGACCCAGAACTAATCAAAGTTGTAAAAAACGAAGGTGATGAAATTGTAGCCTTTATACTCGGTATAAGAGATATAACTCCAGGTTTTATAAAGGCAAAAGGAAGATTAATACCTTTTGGATATTTTATAATAAAGAGAACTCAAAAAAGATCTGACAGACTGGACCTTCTACTCGGCGCAATAGATGAAAGATACAGGGGAAAAGGCCTTGATTCTCTGATGGCCATATCTATGATAAAATCCGCAAAAAAGTTGGGGCTTACCTATGCTGACAGTCATCATGAACTGGAAACCAATATAAGGGTGCAGGCAGAGATGAAACGAATGGGGGGTTACATATACAAAAGACATAGAGTATATAAAAAGGAGCTTATCTAATCCCCTTTTTTGGTAGCTTCTGAAATGCTATCTATTTTTTTTGCAAGCATATTGAGTCTGAACTCTATCGAATTGAGAATCCAGAACTGAAAATGATCCATTTTACTTATGTTGTTTATAAGCCATACGATTTTTATAGACACAAGAAGTACGGCCACCTCCAGGCTGATGTACGGTGGCATAAACTTGGTTGTTATTTCAAGAATAAAAATTCCTACCACAACTATAAGAAGAATGTAGTTTAACAATCTGTCCTTCTTTATAAAGTTTTTCCCTCCAATCGAACCTATAAGCTTCTTTATCTTTTCTTTTTCCTTTTTAAAGCTCTCTATTTCTTCAAGCAACTCCTTTTCTCTCATTTTTTCATCAGGTTCCATAGTATTTCTCCTAAAGTATTTTCGTTAGATTGATAAACATCGGTAACGTAACCATCGAGATTAATGTACTCAGGACTATTGAATTCCCTATAATTTCCCTGTCGAGATCATATATAGATGACAGAGCAAAGGGTGTAATTGCCAGAGGCATGGCGGATTCGATAACCGAAACATTGAATCTATCCATACCACCAAAAAAGTACAGAATTGTTATATAAATAAGCGGAACAACAACAAGTTTTAGTATGCTTAAAGAAATTACCGGTACGGCTACTTTTTTTAAGTCTATTCTTCTGAATATAAATATGCCCAGGGCAATCAATACTACCGGAGAAGCGGACGCCTTCATTATCTCCAGAGCCCTTTTTATGTAAACAGGTGTTTTAATATCAAAAAATATAAAAATAAGTCCCAGAACTATCGCTATAATGAATGGATTGGTTATGAACTTTATAAGAAGCCTGTAAAGATTCAGTTTTCTGTTTTTTGAATATTCCAGCCAGCCAATTCCCAGGGTGAAAAGAACCATAACGTATATTGATATAATAATACTCAGCTCCGATTCTCTCTCGGGAAAAACAGACATTACAACGGGGTAACCAAGATAAGCAACGTTCCCGAAAAAAATACATATTGCAAAGGTGTTTATTAAAACTCTGCTGAATTTTAAAAGCTTCATAATAACTATGGTTAAGATGAATAATCCTAAAAGAAACGCAAAATTTGCAATAAAAACATCTGTTTTTCCTGCAAGATCCGATCTGTTGATTCTTATAAGGGTTTCAAAAATAAGGGATGGAAACCCAACCCATAATCCATATCTGTTTAAGATATCCACCCATTTTTCATCCGCTATTCTAATGCCTCTGATAAACCCACCCACAGCTATAACTATAAATGAAGGCAAAATTAAAATGAATATCTCAAACATTACTATCCCTTAAATGCATGTTTCTATCGGTTTAATTAAATTAACTCCAATCATCCGTATAAGAATAGTAAAATTTATATTGCTAAAATGATTGATTCATTTAAAATTTCATTGTAAGAGGTGTATATGGCAGGACATAACAGTAAATGGGCCCAGGTAAACTTTGAGAGATGCAATCCTCTTGTGTGCGACCCTAATTCCGGGGTTTGTAAGGCATCTCTTGCGTGTGAAAAGGGTCTTTTAGAGCAGGAGGATTTGTGCGAACCACCGATGCTTGTATCTCAAACTATGTGCAAGGGATGCGGTTTTTGCGTTGCTGTCTGCCCACTCAAAGCAATCTCTATAGAATGTGGAATATAGATAAACTTACTCCAGTGTCCTGCCCAATATAGTAAAGAGAAATATCTTAAATACAGTTTTTCTGTAATTTATTGTAATTTATATAAAGAATTTTTAATGGCAATCCTCAAATCAACCATCATTATGAG
>JALXDB010000184.1 GCA_026990615.1 Spirochaetota bacterium | reverse complement strand
CCATAGTTATTCTCCTTAAATTTCAATTAAATTTACAATTAATGCATATCCCTAAAATTGGGATATCGCAGAATATTACCCTTTGTCGAATTATTTTGAATGATGTTATAGGGGCTATTTCAGACAGGTATTCAGAATAATTCAGCTTCAGGCATCACAATATTCTAACCTTTATTTAAAATTATTACAAAAATAATTTACATAATTTTCTATTTAATCTTTTATTGTCCCCGTTTCATATAAAACATTAAAAACAGCTGTTTTTACCTGCTGTTATTGATGGTTTGTACCAAACCTGTTTTTGTGAGGCAAGTTTGCCCGATAATTAAGGGAACAGGCGGTCTTTGGGTGTGAGGAAGTAAAACACAAAAGAAAGTGTGACGGTGAGTTTAAATTACGGGCAGTTTAGCTTTCATTAGAGAGCGGAAAAAGTGTAAAGGAGGTGGCAGAAGATTTAAATATTTGTCCTTGTAATTTAGCGGGGTGTGGTAGGGAGTATAGAGAGGATTCTGAGAATGCATTTTCTGGTATGGGAAAGCTAAAACCCGAAGATGAGGAGCTTGCAAAGTTACGCAAAAAGAATGCTGATCTGAAGGAGGGGTTCAGAACATGGGCTAATTTTCCATTCAGACAGAGGCTTAGAGTATGCAAGCGAAGAGTTCAGGCAAACATTCATACAGATGGGCTTCAAAGCCATTATGGGTGGTTAGGGGAATTGTCATAACAATGCATATGCTGAAATTCTATTTTAATACGATATAACTCCAAGAAGGTATATGGGAGTAAATATAGGATTAAGGAGATTGCGAAATTAAGATTGTTTGATTAAATTGAGGTATTTTACAACATGGTGAGGAGACACTCAGACTCCGGTTATTTAAGTCCGTATAAGTTTTGAGCAATTATTGGGATTATAAAAAGTTGCTTTATTACGTGTACATTTTTTCAGGTATAGATCACTGTACACCCTTACATACAGCGTTACATCCTGTCATCATTAACCCCGTTTACAATTAATAAAACCCGGCATTTACCTCTATATTTAAACTCTTAAAGAGTATCCTGTAGTATGGACGATTGCTGTGTGAAAATTGATTCGCTACTATTTTTATTTATTTTTAGCTACAATTCCTATTGTTGAGAGTTTCCCCGATTAAACTTTCTCTTAATCCATTACCTGTCCACCTGTAACATTTATAGCCTGTCCCGTCATATATGAAGCACCATCCGAGATTAAAAAGAGCAGAACAGAAGTTACATCATCGTATGTGCATCCCCTTTTAAGAGGAACCTGATCAATATATCTCTGTCTTACCTCTTCTTCTGTGATACCCCACTTTTTTGCATACTGTTTGTAGAGGCTGTTTACCCAGAGAGGCGAATCAAGTAAATTGCCGGGACATATTGCGTTCACCCTCACATTGTAGGGGGCAAGGTCGAGGGCTATGCTCTGGGTGAATCCGATTCCACCAAACTTGGAAGCAGAGTAGGCTGAGTTTTTATAGCTTCCCCTTTTTCCCGATTTGGAGTTTATTTGTATTATAACCCCGCTTTTCTGTTCTTTCATAACTCTGGCCGCTTCCCTTGCACACAGAAAGTAGCCAATTAAATTAACATCGATAATTTTTCTAAACTGGTCCTCCGGGAATTCCGTCACCTCGTATGAGTAGAGAATGCCGGCATTGCTTACGAGGATATCCAGTTTGCCGAAGGTTTTCACAGTTTCATCCACCATTCTTTTTACATCATCAGAATTGGTTACATCCACCTTTACGGCAATTGATTTAGCATTATAGTCGCTGTTTATTTTATCCGAAACCTTTTTTGCATTATCAAAATTGATATCTGCCACTGTTACGTTGATTCCATTCTCGGCAAGTTTTAAAGAGATAGCCTCGCCGAGGCCCTGTCCTGCTCCTGTAACAATCGCAGTTCTTCCTTCAAGATTGTACATTTTTTTATACCTCCAGTAACTGTTGTTTGGTATAGACTATTTGAATGCATTTAAGCCAGCATGGTATCTATTCCTCAATATCAAGAAATTTATTAAGCAGGGCATCTTCAGCTTCTCTTGTCCAGTCCCCGTTTTCTGTTAAATGTTTTCCTATATCCGGATATTTTTCCGCCAATTCATTTAGATGCATTAACGGAAGATCAGTTATATGAGGGTAAACAACTATTTTGCCGGGAAAACTACCGGTGCGTACGGCATCTATACCTTTCCAGACGTCGTTCATTCCAGATACACCCGCCACCGCATTGTTGGTGTTAAGTTCTCCCTTTTCAACTTTTCTCAGGGTGTATTCCATATCTTCAATTGCTGAACCGCTCGAACCTATATATCTGACGGATTTTGTAGCTGTTTCTTTTATATTAATTTTTACTATGGTTCCCTTTGAAACTCCCGCAAATATGTTCAAAACTCCCATTTCACCAAGGTACGTTGATGCATCTTCGATAATAGCGGGAATAGCAGCAAGGCAGACAACATAGTCAAACAATCTATTACCGTTTATGTCCAGTATATGCTGCCTGTAGGCATCTGGAGACGAGAAACTCTTTGGGTTTAAAACATGAAAGTTGATGTCTCTTTCTTTGGCCCTCTTTGAAAACTTCTTTATCAGTGTGTTTATTCTATCATCTGATATATCGGTTGCTATTATTGTTTTTGGTGGATTTTCGGATTCAATTGCAAGCTGGACATGCATCTGTCCCATCGGGCCACCCGCACCGATGAGCAAGAGTGAATCTCCCTTTACATGATAATCGAGATTCTTTGTATAAGGTGAGCTAACGTCATTGCCCGTATCCCCGATAAAGGATATTCGATCGTAGTGTATCTTCCCTGCATCAAGTTCGACGATCTGGGGTTTATCGGAAGTAACCATGTAATTTAATATACCGTAGGGCTTTAGTAGATTTCCTGCTTCTGTCAAAAGCCCGTTATCAACGTCACCAAGAATTATTATATCATCGAATGCACCGGTTTTTGTGTATTTAGAGGCGAGATCGGATAGGGAGGTGGAATCCTCCATATAGATTGACAGATCGTGGTTCTTTAAACTCTCCTTGACCTTCTCTACAGTCTCGGCTTTCAGGTTGTTCATGACCAATTTTTCGGGTATTCTGTCCTTGAAGAGATTGTCAAATATCCAGTCCTCTTTATTCTGAGAACCACTCCCGATGATAAGCATCTCACCCCTATCTTTTATACCATCTCTATGTTTTATTCTGTACGATGCAACAACACAGGCCCATGGTTCTACAAGTGCGACTTCACTGTAGCTGCATTCATAGTTCTTTAATGGTATGAGATAGCTGCCTCCGTCACCTTCAAGCATCTCATTTTTGATTATGCCGTACTGGGAAAGGCCTCCGGGTAGAACGTATCCGTATGCTATTCCTTTCCCTTTATAGTAGACATCTGCCTGGACAATGTATCTCTCTCCCGGTTTATACTTTCCCTGCCATTTTTTGCCTACTTTAATCACCGTAAGGGCAACTTCGTGGCCCGGTATGACAGGTTCTTTCTTGAGATCTCTCCCCTGAATTCTTGGATGATCACTGCCAAACTTGATTATTTTTGTGTCTGAAAAGCATAGGCCCACTGCATCGCTCCTGACGAGAAGCTCGTCTTCTCCAGGCTCCGGCATCTGTAGAGTTGTGGGCTTTTTATTATCACCGAAGTTTTCCATTCCCTTGCCGTAAATTCGCCAGGCGAGAATTTTATCAGGCAGCTTGTAGTTGATTTTTTTAAAGTTGTCTAATTTACCCATTTATATTTCTCCTTCCATATTAAATAGGGATTTTTACCAAATCTCAAACATCTGTTAAATCAAAAATCTAAAATATGCAGTATTATTAAAATCTTAGTGTAAAGTAAATTGCTCTTGTAAAGTCTAAAATTTCCTGCAAAATTGAAAATGGTCATACCGCAGCCTCTTTTGATATATATCCATTTCTGTCTTCTTCCCATTTATACAATTTTCTTTCTACGGATTCTTTAAGTATGGATAAACCATAACGATTAATTATATTATAATAACAGTTGTGATTTTAAAATCAATTTTTTTGTTATATTTTGTTAATAAATTTTGCTTTTTGTTTAAAATCTTTTAAAATCAGATGGATTTATTAAAAATATTTTACTTGCAATTGTCAGGCATAAAGGATATTATATTTTCATAAAAGCGTTGAGAGCAGTGTTGCTGTTTTTAGCAAAAGTTTTGTCTATTTGAATTGTTTATTAAGGACTTGAAGAGGCATTTTTTATACAAAAGTTTTGGATTTTTACTCATTTAATTTTGCTTATCTAACTTTATGGAGGAAAAACTATGTTAGGCGGAATTGGAGTACAGGAGATTCTTATCATATTGGTTGTTGGACTGCTGGTTTTTGGTGCGGCGAGATTGCCAAAGATAGCAAGATCGCTCGGTCTTGGAATAAAGGAATTTAAAAAGACAATAAAAGGTATTGAGGATGATGAAGAAGAGACAGGCAAAATATCAACTCCTCCAGCTTCAAGCGGTCAGTCGGGCCAGCAGTACAACCAGTGGCAGGCTCCGCCTACCGGACCAAACCCCTATCAGCAGGCTCAGTATCAGAATCCCAATTATCAACAACCGCAGTACCAGAATCCCGGTTATCAGCAACCGCCTACAGGCCCCAATCCATATGCGGCAGGGGCTAACCCATATCAACAGCCTCCGCAGAATCAGGGTTACTATCAGCAGGGTCCTTCACAAAACACGAATCAGGAGCAGCCACCCGAGCAGGAAAACAGTAAAGATAGTAAAGAGGATAGTCAGTAAGATATAAATAGTTGCTTACAGATAGTATATAAATAGCTGCTTAAAGCCGTGTAAAGCATTCGGGTACATTCATCTGGTTTAAGCCGCCTCCGGAATTATAAATTAATAAACTTTAGAGATTTATATCGGATAAGGGTAGATAGCGGGCTGTTAAAAGGTGTTGAAAAATTAAAAGTGAATTACAGAATAGTCTATAGACTTTAAAACATTTCTAAAAAATACAGTTCCCCATACGAAATGATGATAGAAATATTTTAGAATTTTTAAAAGTTAGAGAAATCAATTTCAAAGAGCAATGCCAGGTAAGCCACAACTTGTAAAAAGGCAATCGATGGGGCAGTTTCAAACAGGCTCAGAAGTAACAGCCCAGGATTCTCAGAGTTTCAGGACTCGGCTGCAATAGTACTATTGCAAATTTTATAATTTCAGTCTTAGAAGAATCTTCTGAAGAAAAATAGATTGGTGTCTTAATAGTATTTGTTAATAAGGTGTTAGGTATGTTTCATTGTGGATAATTTACTGATTTAACACTCATAGCTAATTCCAATATACGCATCAGCAATGCGATAGATTCAAAAATTAATTATCATATATGAAAATCAGTTAATAAAAATTGAATAAAGAATTATTGATGGGTAGGATATTTAGACCGGTGAGTGGGCGGCTGTGTCTTATTCAGGTAGATAAAACGAACCGTAAATCTTGCTGAAAGGCTTCTTACTTAAGGACAGTTTTAAGAACGTTGTACACCTGTGGAGCAAACTTTTTACCGATGTACGGAATTTTCTCGAGGTTTTCTATACTGACGGATTCTGAATATTTTTCAATATTTGAAAGTATCTGTATGGCCTTTTTTTTGCCGATCCCTCTTATCTTCTCAAGTTCTGATGATATTTTTTCTCTTTCTCTTAATCTAAGATGATATGTATTTGCAAATCTATGCGCTTCATCTCTAACTGCCATTAGAAGTCTCAGGGCACTATCATTTTTGGGGAGGATAATTGGTTCTTTTCTCTCCAGAACAAATATATTTTCCTCTTTTTTGGCAAGCCCTACTATCGGTATGTCTAGATTAAGTTTTGTGAGAATTTCCTTTGCCCCGTTTACCTGAGGAATGCCCCCATCTATTAGGATTAAGTCGGGTAATTCCCTGTTTTCGTTTAAAAGTCTCTGGTACCTTCGTGCTACTGCTTCTTTTATCATCTCCACGTCATTCTGGCCGTTTTCATACCTTATCTTAAATCTTCTATATCCCTTTTTATAGGGTATTCCGTTTTTAAATGTTACCATTGAGGCTACTGATAGAGTGCCGAGGAGAGTTGCTACATCAAATCCCTCGATGATTGTGGGAACCTTTGAAAGATTTAGAATCCTTTTCAACGCTGAGAGAGAATCTTCCGGATTGTATTCAAACTGTTTTTCTCTAATCCTGTACATTGCATTTTTATTTGCCATACCGACAAGGCTACTTTCCACCTTGTTTCTCGGAATAGTTATTTCAACTTCACCTTCTGTTTTCTCGGATATGTACTTCGCTATAAGGTCAGAATTTTCTGTTAAGAAGGGCAGGATAATTGTCTGTGGAATATCATCAGTTTCGAGATAGTATCTTTCGAGGAACTGCTCCAGTATCTCCTTTCCGCTTAACATACTGTCAAAATCGTAGTCCTTTTTGCCTATAATCCTATCGTTTCTTCTTACAAGAATTGTGATGTGGACAAAATCTCCGCTGGATTCAATTCCTATTATATCTGAATTCTTTTCCCCCGGGTATGTGATTTTCTGTTCTCTCAATATGGTTTCTATAGCCTTCAATCTATCCCTTAGTTCCAGTGCATATTCGAAATTTAGAGA
>JALXDB010000183.1 GCA_026990615.1 Spirochaetota bacterium | reverse complement strand
TTAATAAATATCAAATTTATATAAACAAAGTTATAATGTTTATGTTTAATTATAAAAGATTTCACAATTCTAATATAAAACGGTTTTATTATGGCGAAAAACTTTGTTAAATGGAAGACTCTAATATCGGAAGAAATGCTCTCAACACCATGGATGAGCCTGTATCACAACCTCTTTGAACTCCCCAACGGTAAGAAGAGCAACTACTATTACATTCATACGCGGGGCAGCTCTCTTATTATTCCTGTTAAAGAAGATGGTAAAATACTTTTAATAAGGCAGTACAGATATTTATTGGACGAAGTATCAATAGAGATGCCCTGCGGGGGCATTAAAGAAGGACAGTCAGAACAGGATGCTGCTAAATCGGAACTTATCGAAGAGACAGGTTACGATTGTAAACGGTTAAAAAAGGTAGGCTCTTTTGTACCGTACAACGGTATATCCGATGAGGTTTGCCATGTTTTTGTTGCTTCAAAGCTTTTTTATGTCGGAGATGACCCTGATGAAACGGAGCAGATTGAAGTTTTTGATGCAACTCCGGATGAAGTCGATCGGATGATTGAAAAGGGCAGGATAACAGATGGGATGAGCATTGCAGGCTGGGCAATTGCAAGAAATTATATCAACAAAAAGTTTTAGATAATTTAATCTATACTATTTAACCAGAGATGGAATAAATAGACTTATCTCTGGTATATATGTTACTAAAAGTACAACAACCACGTTTTAAGTTAAACATGGGTACTTATGAGAAAAATTTTCTCTCTCAGGATTTTAGCAGATGCTGAAGAGTTTGTTTTTAGAGAAAAAGTTTAAAAATCGTAAATTGGTTAAAAGATATTCTAGTGTTTCAATAGATAACTTTCTTCTCACTATTGGTCGATCTTAAACCGTAAATATTCAATAATAATTAACAACCGTGTTGTTGGAAACTAATCTGCCTGGGATTACCCCAGAATATCGCCCTATAGAAATAGAATGTAACTTCATGCTGTAAGTAGCAGACTGTTCAGACTGGTAACTATACTTTAGTTTGATAGATAAAAAACTCCTTTTATAAGCATTATGTTTTTTACATGACAGTTAGCACAATACCAATGGCGCTTTTTGATGGTAAAAATATATTGAAATATTAAAGCCGGTATTTGCAAAATTTAGTGTAATCAATATTTTGCTATTTATGATTCACCAAATAATAATCGATTAATAAACGGTTCTTTTAACTTACTGCCTATCCGGTTCAATAACTCTTACCTTTATTACTCCTTTTATACCTTTTATTCTCTCAATTATCTCATTTGAAACTTCTCCGTCGATGTCTATTATATTGTATGCCAGTTCCCCTTTTGATTTATTTATCATATCTGCAATATTAATCTTTGCCTCGGCCAGTATGGATGTGATCTGCCCGACCATAGCTGGTATATTTTCATTGGTGACAAGAATTCTTCTCTTGCCCGACGGCTCCATTTCACAGGTTGGGAAGTTTACAGAATTTCTGATTATTCCCTTTTCCAGATAATCCCTGATCTGATTAACGGCCATTATGGCGCAGTTTTCCTCTGCCTCCGGTGTTGAGGCACCGAGATGCGGGATTGATATAACGTTGTCCATTTTTAAAAGCTCTTCATCGGGGAAGTCGGTTATGTAGCAGGCTATTGTTCCATCCTCAATCGCCTTTTTTAAATCCTCTGTATTTACAAGGCCGCCTCGCGCGAAGTTTAACAGTCTGGTTCCTTTCTTCATTCGTTTGAATGCATCTCTGTTTATCATGTTTTTTGTATCCTCGGTAAGGGGAACATGCAGGGATATATAGTCCGATGTAGCAAAAATATCTTCAGGCCCTCTTGCCCGTTCGATGTCGCTTGAAAGGTGCCAGGCTGATTCTACAGATATAAAAGGATCAAACCCCTTAACTTTCATTCCCAGGGCTCTTGCATCATTTGCCACCATGACTCCGATTGCTCCGAGGCCAATAACTCCAAGTTTTTTCCCTTTGATTTCCGGGCCTGCAAACTGGGATTTGCTCTTTTCTATTAGTTTTGGAACCTCATTTCCTTTTCCTATCAGAGTTTTTGCCCAGTTTATTCCCTGAACAATCTTTCTCGAACATAGAAGCAATCCTGCAATAACAAGCTCTTTAACGCTGTTTGCATTTGCACCCGGGGTGTTAAAGACAGCAATCCCGAGTTTTGAACATTTTTCAACAGGTATGTTGTTTACTCCGGCCCCGGCTCTTGCAATTGCCAGGAGGTTCTCCGGAAATTGCATATCATGCATATTGAAACTTCTAACAATTATGGCGTCAGGATTGATAATTTCAGAGGCAACTTCATATTTATCTCTTGGGAAAAGCTCCAGCCCTTTTGGAGAGATCTTATTTAATGTTTGTATTTTATACATATTAACTCCTTTAGTGTAGTTGCTTGTAATATAAAAAATTATTGTGTTAAGGCAAGAAAATAAAAAGCAAATTTCGAAAAATATCTACGAATTCTGCAATTAAATCATGGTAATGAGATTTGTAATTTCCGAATTAGTCTTAGTGGTCCAACTGGTTTATCTGGCCTGGTTCGTTTATGAAAGTAGTTTTTTATGTTTTATATTTAATCATTTCATAATGGCCTTATTTTCAAACGACTAATTTTGCGGCTTAATTTTTAAACATCTAATCTTGGTAACTTTTTAACATCTTGGATCTATAATTGTAAATCCCGGATAATCATTAATGACAAAATCGGGAAAGAGGAAGTTAGTATATAAAAAATTAAAAGGTAAGATTATTCCCCAAAGATATTTTTTACAGACCTTAAAAACCACTTTGGTTTAAACAGAACAATGGCTATTCCCAGTATGGCAACTATGGGGACAAATACCAAAAAGGCGTCAACCACCGCAAGTACTATGAGTATTATCACAGCCAATAACTGTACTTTTGTTGATTCCTTCATATCTTGCACCTTTTTTATAACTAATACTTTATCAAGCTTTTTCAAAACAGTCAATACAAGAAAAAATCCTTGACGGAAAATATTTGTGGTGATACTTTTTGCAAACTTAAAAAAGAATAAAAATTAAGAAAGGATATGTGATATGTTTAATGTATTATACGCTGCTTACGGTCCTCAGGGTGGGGCTCAGGCTCAATCCTCTGGCGGAGGTAGCCCAATCTCTTTGATAATAATGATCGTTGCTATCTTTGCAGTAATGTATTTTTTAATGATAAGGCCTCAGCAGAAACAGAAAAAGCAACATCAGGAAATGTTAAACAAACTTTCCAAAGGTGACAAGGTTGTAACGATCGGTGGGATTCATGGAACAGTAGCCGGCGTTAAAGATAATACCGTAATCCTCAAGATATCGGACAATGTTAAAGTGGAAATAAACAGATCTGCAATAAGTCAGATTGTTTCATCGAGGGCTTCTAAAGTCCAGCCTGAGGAAAAGATAAGCAAAGAAAAAGAAAAAGAGAAGGAGAAGGAAAAAGAAGCATAATGGAGCTTAATGGGGCATATTTTAAGATTGCCCGTATTCTTTTATTTTAAAGTTAATTATTTCTCATTTTTTAGTTTTAAGAATTTTTATATGGTCTTAAAGTTGCCAAGTAATTAATGTTGTTATTTGATTTGGTTTGTGATATCAATGATGGTATATATTCTATGTATTTTTTAAAGTTAATTTTTTCTTCAAATTAAAATCCTGTTAGAAAGAGAAAAGATGAGCAAGCTTTTCCGAGTTTTTATAGTACTTATAGTTGTAGCAATTGCTGCATGGGGTTTTTCATACACCTATATCTGGTATTTTAAATATCCAAAAAAGGATAGAGAGCTTACGAATCTACCCGCCTCTCAGCTTGCAAACCTTCCCGAGAAAGAGCGCGTCAAAATAAAGGAGATGAAGAAGCTCAGGTCTAGAATAATTAATCTGGGATTGGATCTTCAGGGTGGACTCTACATGGTTCTGCAGCCGGATTATGAGGAGATGAAGAAAAAGCTCGGCAAGGAACCTACCCAGGAAGATATCAAAGATGCCATGCGCAGGGTGATGGAAATCCTTCGGAACAGAATAGATAAGTTTGGTGTTTCGGAACCCTCTATAACAACTCAGGGAGAAGACAGGATAGTTATAGAGCTTCCGGGGTCCAAGGACCCTGATAGGGCAAAAAAGATAGTTATGGGGAGAGGACTGCTCGAATTCAAGCTCGTTGATGAGGATACAACCGCGAAGCTCCGCAAGGATATGTTTGATGAGAACGGGAATTTGATCGATAAATCAATCATTCCTAAGGGATCCGAACTTCTGTACTACTGGGAAAAGAATAAATACGACGTGCTTGTCAGGAAAAGAGCTATTGTGGTGTACAAAAAGACATTACTGGATGGGAGTTATATAAAGAGAGCTCAGGTACAGACCGACCAGTTTGGTAAACCCGAGGTTGTTTTTACTCTGAATTCTGAAGGGGCGAAGAAGTTTGCGGAGATTACTGGAGACAATGTTGGCAAAATGCTGGCGATTATTCTTGATGGGAAGATACTTTCAATGCCGGTTATTAGAGAGAGAATAAGCGGCGGTAATGTAAGAATTACGGGCAATTTTACAATGAAAGATGCGAAGGACCTTGCCCTCGTGTTAAGGGCTGGTGCTTTTCCCGTTCCCCTCGAAATTGCAGAGGAGCGCACCGTTGGTCCTACACTCGGAGAAGATTCGATTAAAGCCGGGACAAAAGCCGCTATTATAGGCTCTATCCTGGTACTCGGTTTTATGCTGCTTTACTATAAACTGTCAGGTTTGATAGCAGATTTTGCAGTAATTCTGAATATGTTCCTGCTACTGGGGGTTTTAGCCTGGTTGAACTTTACACTTACTCTTTCCGGAATTGCAGGTATGATTTTAACGGTTGGTATGGCTGTTGATGCTAATGTAATCATCTTTGAAAGAATAAAAGAGGAACTACGTAGCGGTAAAACCATTACCGCATCAATTCAGGCTGGATATGACAAAGCCTTCAGGACAATCCTTGATGCAAACATGACGACTTTGATTGCAACATTCGTGCTCTCGCAGTTTGGCTCAGGGCCGATTAAGGGGTTTGCGGTTACATTGAGCATCGGTATTGTAATTAATATGTTCACTTCTATATTTGTTACAAGGTTGCTTTACGATATAGGCATCGATCTATTTAAAGTCAAGAAGCTGTCAATTTAATTAATTGAATCTGAAAGAGGAAGCGATGCTTCATAATATCAATTTGAAGATTATACAGTTAAGAAAATTCTTTTATATCCTATCGCTGACTATCATAGTGGCCGGGATGATCAATATCGCTGTACACCACGGTTTAAAAATGGGGATTGATTTTGCCGGTGGAAACATGCTACAGGTAGAGATAAAGGATAAGAATGTTAGCATCTCCGATGTGAGAAAGGTTTTGATATCAACAGGATACGGAAATAATGTACAGAAGATTGATGACCCTGTGAGAAATATGTACATACTGAAAACAAAGGCCCTTCCAAAGAACAATGAAAAGGTTATAAACACAATAAAAGAAGCCCTTTACAAGAAATTCGGGAAGGATAAAGTA
Source organism: Spirochaetota bacterium (assembly GCA_026990615.1). Classification (GTDB taxonomy): domain Bacteria; phylum Spirochaetota; class B62-G9; order B62-G9; family B62-G9; genus JALXDB01. The sequence continues at coordinate 1,084 of JALXDB010000183.1, read as the reverse complement.
AATATAATGAGAGTCGATATAGTTGGCCCTCGTATAAGTAAATACCTGTTGAGAACATCCTATATTGTAGGGCTGGTTGCTATACTGCTTATACTTTTTTACACGACTCTGAGATTTAAGTTCAGGTTCGGCGTTGCTGCAATCGTTGCCCTATTTCATGATGTTCTTGTTGTGATAAGTTTTATCTCTTTCTTTGGAAAGGAGATGAACACCTTTATACTTGCTGCTATACTTACAATTATTGGTTATTCGTTGAACGATACAATAGTTGTTTTTGACAGGGCAAGGGAAAATCTGAAATCCACAAAGGCATATGAAGAATACGAACAAACATTTAATAAAAGTATTAATCAATCATTGTCCAGAACAATAATTACATCCTTTACTACACTACTGGCCCTTTTTGCATTATACTTTTTTGGCGGTAACATACTGAAGGATTTTGCATTTGCACTTATAGTAGGGATTATTGTTGGAACATACTCGTCAATATTTGTAGCTTCTGCTATTGTTGTAGACTGGCACAGGCTAAAACCTGAGAAATTTAAAAAGATATAAATTTTATAAAAACTCAAATTGAAATAGGAGCGGAAAATGGTGAAAAATAACGAATCCAAAATGATTGAAGAGAAAGATGTTGATACAGTCCTTGCGGAGGATATTGACTTTTCCGGAACAATGAAATTTAAAAAATCATTGATGATAAAAGGGAAATTCGAAGGTAAGATTGACGCTGAAGGTCATCTTATACTTGGGCCAAACTCCGTTGTTAAGGCTACAATCAAAGCGGGTATAGTTACTAATTATGGAAAAATAATAGGCAATGTAGAGGCCATTAAGAAGCTTGAACTTTTGAAAGGTGCCGAGCTTAATGGAGATATAAAAACTCCCGATCTTATTATTGAAAGCGGTTGCATTTTCAACGGCAACTGTACTATGACATCCGCTAGCCAGCAGAGTTTTTCACAGCCGCAGAGTAAAGTAGTCGGCGAACTGGGTAAAAACGCTAAGTAGTATATTAAACTTGAGAAAAGTCATACCATAATTATTAATTAGAAACATTTACTATCGATACAGGTAAAGT
>JALXDB010000182.1 GCA_026990615.1 Spirochaetota bacterium | reverse complement strand
TCAACTTTTACAGCTTCTGCCTTGTTGAGTATCTGTAATGTTATAGCCTCTTTAACATTACAGATATCAATTGGTATCATGCTGGAATTTAAGGTTAATACAGGTTGATCTAACATAAAAAAATAATAATATTATCGCTAACTTTTTTAAAGTATTTTTTATTTTAATATTTCTATCGTAGTTTTGTGGATATCTGATATCATAAAGAGTTTTCAGTTAGAGTTGATTTACCCTTCAAAAAACACAGCCAATATGATACATATTTCCTTTAAGGTAACAATAGAGCTATTTTTATGTATTTCTTTTAATAGGGTATACTTCCTCCATTTACAGCTATGCTCTGTGCATTTATAAAACCTGCCCTCTCACTGGCAAGAAATAAAACCACATTTTTAACATCCTCTGCCGTACAGGTTCTTTTCATTGGATTTTTTTCTTTTCTTTTTTCAATTATCTCCTCCAGTGAAGACACTCCTTCTTTCTTCATTGTAATTTCAAGCAGGGAGGGTTCTTTCCAGCTTCCGGCTTCTATCTCACCTTCCGGGTATATATCCGATGGGCATACCGAGTTAGATGTAATTCCAAATTTGCCCAGTTCAAGAGCGGCAGATATTGCAAACCCTCTATTAAAGTATTTGGACCCAGAATATAGAGATAACCCCGCTGAGGCCTTTAAGCCCGAGTTGGAATTGATATATATAAGTCTTCCATAACCAGCTTTTTTCATAAGAGGGATGGCATTGATTGTTGTGTAGATGTACCCTTTTATATTTAAATTTATGATACTGTCTATATCGTCTTTATCTATATCTTCTATGTATCCTGCTTTGCTTGTAGCAGCACAGTTTACCAGTATATGTATAAATCCATAGCTCTTTTCGATTTTTTTGAATAGGGATTTAACCTCTTTGTATGATGTAACGTCACATATCTGAATATCTCCCTTTCCCCCGGTTTTTGATAGAACTTTTTTAAGATTGTTCTGCTTGGGGCCTATATCAACCATTATGGTTTTGCATCCCTCTTCCATTAGTCCTATAGAAATAGAAGAACCTATACCCCCTCCTGCTCCTGTTACAACAGCTATTTTGTCTTTAAGTCCTAAGTCCATTTTTTACCTCTTGATTAATAATTTATGTTGTTAAAAAAGTTTGAAATATTGTAGTACAGAAGTTATCCTTTTTACTAGAATTAATTATTATAAGTTTTATAAAAACTAATATAATCTCGTGAGAGGAGGTTGTAAAAGCAAATGAGAAAAAAATACTGGATTGGTATAATAGGAGTAACGGTTTTTATTTTTATGGTGGCCGGTTGTGCAACAGTGAAAGTCGAGGAAAAGAAGGCAGGACCCAAGCAGGCTATTTCAGAGAAGGAAGTGGCTGTTAAAAAGGAGGCTGTTAAAAAATCCGAAAAACCAAAACCTAAAAAGATATGGCTGGTTAAAGAGGAAATCACATATTTTTCAGATGGAAGTATTGATACTATTATCAATTACACCTACGATAAGAATGGAAATCTCGTTAAAAAAGTCGAAAAAAATGCAAATGACATGCTTATCAGTAAAACAGAGTTTGAATACAACAACGGGATTCTTGTTCGAAAGACAGTATATGATGACAAGGGAAATGTTCTTACCTATTATAAGTATGATTACAGGAATGGTCTTCTGGTTTCGGTTGCCCAGTACGGACCTAAAGATAAGGTGCAGACTGTTTCAAAGTATGAATACGACAGCTCGGGTAGGAAGGTTAAATGGTCTGTATTTGATGGAAAAGGGATTATGCTTGCTTTCACAAAATACTACTACTCCGATGGAAAGGTTGTAAAAAAGGAGATATACGGGACAGGAGAGAGTCTGGAAACTGTAATAAAGATAGATTACAGTGGCGACAAAAAGTTAAAGGAAAGTTACTACAGAGCTGATAATTCACTTGAAAAATATATAGAGTACAGCTATGAAGGCAACCTGTTGAAAGAAGAGGCATTCTACAATTCAACTGGCAAACTTGAAAGAAAATTGGTTTACAAATACGATAAGAACAATAATGTTATTGAAATTACGGTTTTTGATAGTGGTAATAATATTATAGAGAGAAAGGAAAAAAGTTATATAAGTATTGTGAAATAGGTTTTAATATTGTCAGATTATTGTATATTATATACTATCGGGGTATACTATTGAAGCTGTTCTATTATTTGAGTTTTCTATCTATGGGTTGTGTTTTGTAGTTAAAATCAAAACTTGAAGCTCGGTTAACAGTTTAATTTTCAAGTTATGGAGTATGGGGAAATGGGAAGGATGATAAAAAGATCTCTTTTTATTCTGTTAATAGTATTCGTGTTTTCGGGTTTAGCTTTTGGAGATGAGGTTACAGAAGTCTGGTCAAGATTATACGAGAAGGCTATTAGCTATCAACAGAAGTACGATATTATGCTCAATATTGTTGAACTTCAGAACAGAGATATAATACCGACTCTGGTGAAAGCCCTGGGAGAGCTTACAGAGATTGTTAACGTAAATAAAAAGGATGCTGAAATAGTAAAAAAACTGAAAATACTTACGATCAGAAAGCTCGGTGATTTAAAAGCTGCACAGGCGAGTGATCTAATATTCGACGTTGTTAGAAATACAAAAGACCCCTTTGTAAAGAGTGAGGCTCTTATAGCTCTCGGTAAAATCGGGGCTAAAAAATATACAGAACATATTGCCGTTATGTTGAAAAATCTGACTCTGTACAGAGGGGCTGAGGATATTCAGGGTCAGGATGCTATTGCATACGGCTGTATCTATGCACTTGAAAGGTTTAGAGACCCCAGGGGGTATTTACCTGTATTTCTTGCGGCTAATGGTGGATACTCAAGGTATGTTAAAGATGCAGCTAAAAAGGCTTTGGTAAACATGGTTGATGACCCTTCGGACATTCTGGAAGGAATAGTTAAATACGAGTCTTCCATAAAGCTGAAGATAGCCGCTTTAAAAGCAGAGGACAACTCTAAAGCTCCAGCCGAAAATAAGATAAAGGTGGCAACGGGTGCTCTTGATGTTGGATTAACACTGAAGCCCCAGAATGTAACTGAAGCCACATACCTGAGAGACCTGAGAATTTATGCCATGAGAATGATTTTAAAGTATAAAATTAAAGACGACAATGCGGTTCCCTTACTTGAGAGAGTACTCTATGAGAGCAGGGATCTATCGGAGAAGATATACGCGATTAGATCTTTAAGTTCTATCAATACAGATAAATCTGTAATGGCGCTTGTCAGGTACCTTTCCTATCATAATGATAGAATGGAGTCGGGAATTAGCCCAAAGGATAACAGGCTTTTAATAGAGCTGATAAGGGGGCTTGGGGCTACCGGTAATCCAAAAGCTTATGAAGAGCTTTTAAGGGCAAAGTACGACAATTATCCATCTGTGATAGTCAGAGAGGCCGAAAAAGCCCTTAAGAAGATAAAAAAGTGAACATACTTCAAATAACCTTAATAACCCCATTTTTTTGGATGGGGTTATTTTTTTAAATTATTTAGAATATTTGTCGAATATCTAATAAAGAAATTGTAGCAGAGGGGTAAATTTGAAGCCAATCTTCTATCTGCTGATAGTTGTAATCTTTATAATCTTCATAGTTTTGAGGTATGGACGTAAGGGGAGAAGATTCCCTTGGTATGAATTTTACAGCAGAGGGAAAAGAGAGGGATTTACCTTTAGGGAAATAAGATTTCTCAAGAAGATAGCGATTCAGAATAAACTTGAAAAACCCCAGTCAATATTTTGGTCAACGAAGCAGCTTGACAGGTGCCTCAGACCTGCAATCAGGAGAATAGAAGCTGACGAAAATATGAGCGAAGCTGAAAAGCTCGCCATGATTACTAAACTCCTAGAACTGAGAAAGAAAGCCGAGTTCAATCTTCCCAAGTATAAAAAGAGAATCCGAGACACCCATGCACTGATGCCACGCCAGAAACTTGTGATTAGGAATAAAGAGTACGGAACCTATTTGAGCTGGGTTATTGAGATAAACAGGAGATATCTTGTTATCTCACAGCCTATGGGGCATCCCGGATGGAAATCTTTAAACTGGAAGGGACACAAGATCAACGTGTATTTCTGGAGGGTGGATGATGCGGGCTACTCCTTTGAGAGTAAAGTTCTTGAACAGATAAGCCACGAAGAGTACCCATTGCTTTACATTTCCCATTCGACAAAACTGGAGAGAACCCAGAAGAGAAAGAGTGTAAGGGTTGAGACCAATATAAGGGTGAAATTCTACCCTGTGAGTTATTCCAACGTAGATGGTGTTTCAAAACCTTATATATCAAAAAGAGGACATACAGGAAAGATAATCGATCTTTCTGAATCTGGATGTTGTATGATTGCAGGCAGGGGGATGAAAAAGAATGATCGCCTGAAACTGGATTTTTTCATAACTGAAGAAAAGAGGATAATTGCCCTTGGTATAATTGTAGGGGTTAGCAAAACTTCCGATGAGAGAGTAAAAAAGTACCATATTATGTTTATCAGAATTAGTCCTATAGCGAGAAATAATATACTACTCTACGTGTACAATATATTTGGAGAGAGAGAAGATCTGGAGAAGAAAAAAAGACCCACCATCAGACCATCTACAACACAGGCAGTAAAGAAATAATTTCTCTTGTTGGTATCCATATTTTTCAATTGTAATTCTGTGTTAAAGGTTTGGTAACTTTCTGTGATTACGTAAATGAGGGTAATTTCATTGATTTTTATTGTTAAAGTTATTTCGTTTGTATTCTTTTTCATACCCGATTTTGCAGTGATGGGCCTAGCACGGTTGTTGTCACCAATATTTTACAGAGCAATGAAGAAGGGTAAATGGGGGTTTCGTATAAAAAGAATACTTCCCAAAGTTTTTAAGGGTAAAGGTCCGGATTGGTATGATAGTATCATGAGGTTGAATGCGATTCACCTGATGAAATTCGCAGGGGAGATGCTAAAGGCCCATTATAAACTCGATTTTTTCCTAAGGAAAAAGGTCTATATAGCCGAGGGCGAAGAGTACCTTGATGACCTGTTAAAATCAAAAGAGGGCTTTATAATACTCACCTGCCACCTCGGAAACTGGGAGTATGCGGCTGCGTGGCTTGCCATGATGTATAAACCCCTCTATGCACCGGTATTTGTGGAAGATTCTGAAGGCAACAGGGCTCTGAACTGGATAAGGGAAGGCCACAGGATAAATATGCTTTCAGCGAGCTATGACCCCAGAGTTTCAGCAAAAACCCTTGTGAAGATGATAAGAGCTGTTGAAAATGGAGAAATCCTGTACATTGTGGGAGACCAGGAGGCTTTGAGTAACGGATATACGGGGGAACTTTTTGGTAAACAGGTTAAGCTGTTTGGTGGTCCCTTTATAATTGGGAAAAAGACCGGCAAAATGGTTATTCCTATGTACAGTATCAGAAATAAACGCAACAGAATAGAGCTGCATTTTGAAAAACCATTTTTTCTCAACAGCGAACGTATAGAAGATGATATAAAAAAAGTAACGGACTTCTTTGAGAGAAATATTTCAAAGTATCCCGACCAGTATCTCTGGTCCCAGGATAGGTGGTAGTTAGCAGGGTAAATAAAGGGAAAAAAACAGTAGCTTTGATGTTTCTGAATAAATGATTTCAATAAATAACGGTAAACCGGAAAATAGGGAGCAGGATGTAACACTTCAACAGAGAGTTACTGCCTGTTTTAATCTTAAGCTGTCGCAGCATCATGGCCTGGTGAAGAAAAGCGATTTTATTTTTTTGGTGGATAGATGTCATCTTTTGTAAAGGGCTTTCCGTCAGCTCCGAGGGAAAATATCTTGTATCCATTTTTTAGTCTTACATAGTAGTATTCACGCCCCCAGGCATCCTCTATTATTGACCTGTCAGTGATTCCTTTTCTCCGGAGCAATTCATCAAGAGTTTTAGGATACTCTCCGAACTCTTTTTTGTACAGCTCAAGGGCGAGGATTATTGTTTTAAAACTTTCACGGGTTACGAAAGCGTTTACAGTATCTTTTGTAGTTCTTGCCTTGCAGCCGTTAGACAGTATTATTGCCACTATTAATACTAATATAACTGCCAATCTTTTTAGCAATCTTTTCAATACTCCCTCTCCCGTACATCCTGATTTTACCATTTTCTTCGATTCTTTTTAACAAATTTTTGTTCTCAATTACCTCTACTATTTTATTAGCAATTAATTCTGGTTCCGGCGGAAATAAAAATAGAGATGGCCCGAGAAGCCTTTTTTGTGCTTTGAGAAACTTTTCGGTTATCTGCGGGCCTTTTCCCCAGAAGCTGAATATAGCTTTTCCCATACCGGCGGCCTGCTCGTTTGCTGTACCTGACAGTCCGATAATCAGCTTTGATTCTTTCAGGATATTTCCGAATATTGATTTGGATAGAACAATTTCTCCTCTAAGGCCTTTAAGCTTATAATGTTTGATATCTTTTGAGGTTTCTGTCAAATTGTCTGTGATCTCTACAAGGTTGTATCTTTTTACAATTGTGTCTATATCCAGGTTGGGCGATATTGCAAACGCATAAATTGGGTCTTTTATCTTTTTATCCAGTAGTTTTATAACCTCAAATATTTTTTTCAGATTATCGTATGCCTCTTTTTTGCTGCCCGGGAGAATCCCTATTACTGTTCTAT
>JALXDB010000181.1 GCA_026990615.1 Spirochaetota bacterium | reverse complement strand
GTATAACCCCAGGAAGTGGCCCCGGGCATCTGGCTCTATTCGGATATGACCCTCTCAAATATATTATAGGGAGAGGTGTACTTTCGGCTCTTGGCATAAAATTTCCGATTCAGGAAGGCGACCTTGCTGCGAGGATTAACTTTGCAACTATTGACGAGAATGGAAATATTGTTGACAGGAGGGCAGGAAGAATACCGGATGAAATCAATAAAAAGATGTGCGAAAAGATAAGACAGATAAAGCTCCCCGGGGTCGAATTTTTCATAGAGACTGTCAAAGAACACAGAGCGGCTCTTATTCTGAGAGGTGGTGATTTCTCAGACCAGCTTTCTGAAACAGATCCACAAAAAACTGGAGTACCTCCCCTACCTGTAAAGCCTCTTGTCGATGACGAGAAGGCTAAAAAGACCGCTGAATTGTTGAATGAGTTTGTTGATAAAGTCAGAGAGGTTTTAAAGGATGAGCATCCCGCAAATATGATTCTTCTGAGGGGATTTGCTCTTCATACAAAGATACCGACCTTTAAAGAGGTGTACGGATTAAATGCCTGTGCAATTGCAGGATATCCCATGTACAAGGGGCTTGCTGGACTTGTTGGTATGGAGGTATTGGATGTTGAAAGTGGAGTTGTTCCGGAGTTTAATAAGTTGAAAGAGGTGTGGGGAAAGTATGATTTTTACTTTGTACATATAAAATACACCGACAGCTCAGGAGAGGATGGAGACTTTGATAGAAAAGTTTCTGTTATTGAAGAGGTGGATAAAAATCTTGGTATAATTCTGGATTTAAATCCTGATGTACTGGCAATTACGGCTGATCATTCAACACCTGCAATCTACAAGGCACATTCGTGGCATCCTGTTCCCGTACTTATAAAATCAAAGTGGGCCAGGGGTTCCGGTATTCAAAAATTTGGAGAGACCGAGCTTTTAAAGGGATCGCTGGGTATAATCAACTCCGTTGATTTAATGATGTTGTTAATGGCGCATTCAGGAAGATTGTCCAAGTTTGGTGCTTAAATGTAATTGTTAAATGTTAATTAACAGGTTAGATTGTATATAAGAACAATGACTATAATTTTTACCCATTTGATTTTTTATAATTTATTTATTATATATCATCTAATTAGTTGACATTATTCAATGTATGTGTTAAGTTATCAATAATAGTTAGAATATTTATCATTGTTGTTAAGGAGGCAATGAATTGCCGGAAAAAATTTACACAACATATCAGATAGGTAAGTTTTGCCAGGTAAATATAAGAACGGTCATAAGGTGGATTGAAACGGGTAAATTGAAGGCATACACCACACCCGGCGGTCACAGAAGGGTAAAGTGGAGTGATCTTATAAACTTCCTTACCCAGAATAGAATGCCGATACCTAAAGAGCTGGAAGAGGGAAGAAAGAAGAAAATTCTTGTTGTTGATGATGATCCCGATTTTCTGGAAATAGCAAAAAAGGTACTTGAAAAGATTCCAGATGCCGAAATTAAAACCACCTCGTCCGGTTTTGATGCAGGTATTCTTGTTGCTGAATGGAATCCGGATCTGATACTGCTGGATTTTATGATCCCGGATCTCAATGGGTTCGAGGTTACAAAGAAGCTGAAGAGTAATCCAAAGTTGAAAAAGATACCTATAATAGCTGTGACCGGAATTACTGATCCGGATAAACTGGAAGAAGTTAAGAATTGTGGTGTTGATGCTGTTATAACAAAACCGATACAACCTGAGAACTTTTTAAAGAGGGTGGATAAATACCTGTACATGAAAAATGTTCTGTAGCGTTTTGTCGATAAAGTGAATAATTTTTATTTGCTTGCTCTGTGTTTTTCATTTTGAAGGTGTTATAATAAAGTTAGTATACAAATAAAGCCTATTTCAGTATAATGAAATAGGCTTTATTTTTTAATCC
>JALXDB010000180.1 GCA_026990615.1 Spirochaetota bacterium | reverse complement strand
TTATAAAAAAACTGAACAAGCAGCTTGAGGAGGAAAAATCTCTATTAAAAACCCTTATAGAGAATGTCCCAGACTACATATACGTAAAGGACATCAATAGCAGATTCATCCTTGCAAACCCGTCAGTTGTGAAAATTATGGGGGTAAAATCCCAGAGTGAACTCATAGGTAAAACGGATTTTGATTTCTACCCCAACGAACTTGCCTCTATGCTCTACAACGACGAACAGCGGATTATAAAAACAGGAGAGCCCATTATACAGAAAGAGGAACTCCTGAAAACAAGAAATGGCAGAGAAGTATGGATATCAACGACAAAAGTTCCTCTGAGAGACAATAGGGGAAAAGTTACAGGAATTGTTGGAATAGGAAGGGACATTACATCCTATAAAAATCTGGAGAAGGTACTGGCAGAACAGAGGGACAGGATAAAACAGTACCTCGATATTGTTGAGGTGATAATTGTTGTACTTGATCTTAACGGTAATATTCAGATGATTAATAAAAAAGGGGCAAAATTAATCGCAAAGGATGAAAAATCTATTCTGGGACGGAATTGGTTTGAACTCTGCTCTCCCGATTTTACGAAAGAGAGAATGTACAAACTATTTAAAGAGGTCATTTCAAGTAAAGGAGATGCATATATTTCGAACGAGGTACCATTTATCTGCGGAAGCGATAACAAAGAAAGGACAATAAGCTGGCAGTTTACTTCGGTGAGAAATGAAAACGGGGAAGTAACAGGTGTATTAATTTCGGGTGAAGATATAACGCAGAGAGTTGAAGCCGAGAAGGCTTTGAGAAAAACAGAAAAACAGCTTCAAATATCCCAGAGAATGGAGGCTGTGGGAAGGCTAACAAGCGGTATTGCCCATGATTTCAACAATCTCCTATCTGTAATAATAGGATACTCCGACCTCCTGATGCTAAAATATAAAGACAAGATTAAGTTTTACAATGAAGTATCTGAAATTCACAGGGCGGCTGAAAGAGCCGCAAATTTAATCCGCCAGTTACTCATCTTCAGCAGAAAGCAAATAATGCAGCCTAAAGTAATTAACCTCAACAGGCTGATCAAGGATATTGAAAAAATATTAAGAAGAACCATAGGCGAAAACATTAAATTCGTAATCCAGTTAAATCCCGATCTATTCAATATTGAAGCAGATCCGGCCCAGATCGAGCAGATTCTTATGAATCTGGTCGTCAATGCAAGGGATGCAATGAAAAACGGTGGAACCCTTACAATTAGAACAGACAATGTAAAGCTTGACAGAGATTATGCACAGCTTCATCCGGAGATTCAACCCGGTACATATGTTATGCTACTTGTAAGTGACACAGGTGTTGGAATGGGAGAGGAGGTTAAAGAGCATATCTTTGAGCCATTCTTTACTACAAAGAAGGACGGAATCGGAACAGGGCTGGGTTTATCAACGGTTTACGGAATAGTAAAACAGAGCGGTGGCAGTATATATGTGTACAGCGAAGCAGGACACGGAACCACATTTAAAATATATTTACCCGCCGTTCTAAGCAAATACGAAGAGAAAGAACAGCTAAAGGTCGTACGCTCAAGGGGAGGAAAAGAAACCATTCTTTTAATAGAGGATGATGAACACGTCAGGAACATGGCAAGGGCCGTTCTTGAATCGTACGGCTACGAAGTAATAACAGCAAACAACGGTGTCGAGGCTATTGAGGTATTCAAGGAAAATATCAATAGAAACATTCCGCTTATAATAACCGACATGATAATGCCTGAAATGGGCGGAAGAGAATGCATCAAAATAATAAAAGAGATGGCTCCAGAAAGGAAGATCACTGTACTTTTTATTTCGGGATACAGTGAGACATCAATCTCAGAAGAAGAGATGAAGAAAAACAGTATGTATTTTCTATCCAAACCCTTCAATGCAGAATCCTTTGCTACAAAGGTAAGAGAAATACTAGATTCAAATCTTTAGTTTTGAGCCTACTTTGTTTTTATACGGGCATTTCTGTAAAGACCATCCATATATCAACTTAATCAATTCAATTTTGTACAATTTTATACACATTTATATACAGTTCAAAAATCACAGTTTAGCCTGTGTATCATTTATACAGGGTTTTGCCTCATACCAGCAAATAAAATCACTAAACATCCAATTTTTTATTATATTTAAAAAACACACAAAATACTAACAGGAGCGGGTTCTATGAAAATCTATCTGGGATGTATTCCCTGCTTTGCAAGGCAGGCTGTGGAAGCAGCTAAAATGTCCACCAATAATCCGGCAACAAGGGAAAAGATAGTAAGAGAAGCTCTAAAAAAGGCGGCTGCAATACCTTTCGACAAAACACCTCCACATATGGGAATGGAGATACACAGAATTATAAGACGTACAGTCGGCGATACTGACCCCTATAAAGAATTGAAAGACAGGTACAACAAAAAGGCCATTGATATATACGGTGAACTTAAAAAGCTTGTTCAGGAATCGGACAACAGGCTCGAAACAGCCGTCAGAATAGCAATTGCAGGAAATATTATAGATTTTGGAATTACCACAACCGATAGCATTATCCATCTTACAGAAGTGGTTGAAGAAACCTTAAAGAAGCCCTTTGCTATAAACGATTTTGAACAATTCTCCAGAGAGATAGAAAAAGCAAACAGAATACTCTACCTTGCCGACAATGCCGGAGAAATCCTGTTCGACAGAATTCTCATAGAAGAAATACCGGACTACACCCGTAAGGTCACCGTTGCTGTAAAAGGACACCCGGTGATTAATGATGCTACAATAGAAGATGCAAGGCAGGTCGGCCTCACAGATTTAGTTCGTGTTATAGAAAATGGAAGTGATGCACCGGGGACTATTCTCGAAACCTGCAGCAGAGAATTCATCGAAGAAATTGAGCACTCGGACCTTGTAATATCCAAAGGACAGGGCAACTACGAGACTTTATCGGAATCAAAATACAATGTATACTTTCTGCTCAAAGCCAAATGCCCTGTAATAGCAGTTGATCTGGGCGTAGAGGTTGGTGATATAATTATCAAAAAAAGGAAATAAACTATGGAAGAAAAACTTTCTCAAAATCAAATGGAACATATAGAATCTATACTGGATTATGCAGACTCAAATGGAAGAAACATACTGTACGAACATGAAGTCTACGAGATCCTATCGGAACTCGGCCTAACGGTACCTGTTCACATAATAGCTAGAAAAGAGCAGGATATTACAAAAAACACCCTATCTATATTCAGCAGCAACAGAATAGTGCTTAAGGCTGTCTCTTCTCAAATTACCCACAAGAAAAATGCAGGGGCAATCTCGGTTGTTTACAAGGACGTAGATTTCGTAAGGTACACCTTTACAAGGATGGTTAATCGATTGACTAAAAGTGGATATAAGGTTGATGGGATTCTGATAGCCGAATATATAGACTATTCTAAAGACCTCGGAAATGAAATTCTCCTCGGATTCAGGGAATCTGAAGCTTTCGGCCCCGTCATATCCTTCAGCAAGGGAGGAACAGATGCAGAACATTTTGCAGCCAACTTTTCTCCTCCCAACCTCATACTTGCCCCAATAGACAGAAACTGGGCCCTCGCACTTCTTGAATCTACAAAGATACAGAAAAAATACAAGCAGGAGGGCAATGTAGATTACATCACAAAGATAGTAGATGCCGGCGTAAAGTTCAGTATGTTGTCTGTAGCCTTTTCAAACTTTTTTAAAAGTGAAACCAGGTTTTCTATAAAGGAGTTTGAGGTAAATCCATTCATATTTGATTACGATGGCAATTTTATTGCCATAGATGGATACGCAAGGTTCGCAAAAAAGGATAAACCCGGTGTTGACCTGTCGGTAAAACCGAAAGAAACGCTCACGCCCTTTTTCGAACCCAATGGAGTTGCCATAGCCGGTATAAGTGCAAATGACAATACAAAAGCAGGGAATATAATAGTTAAAAATCTAATCAACATGGGAAGAGAGGATGTTTACTGCATCAATATAAAGGGTGGGAGTGTCACAATCGGCGGGAAAAAGTTCAAACTGTACAGGAGTATCCTCGACATTGAAGATAGCATTGACCTTGCCATAATAACAGTTCCTGCTGAAGCCACCCTGCCTGTTGTTGAAGATTGTGCAAAAAAGGGAGTAAAGGCAATCATTTTAATTCCAGGAGGTTTTAGCGAAATCGACAAAAACATAGAAACTGAAAAACAGATAGCTGAACTTGTCAATACCCATAACATAAGGCTTATGGGCCCAAACTGCCTGGGCATAGTGTATACAGGTACAGAAAACAGCAGAGGAATGAATACATTTTTCATACCTGAAGACAAGTTTAAGATAAACCTTGATCCGGGCAAAGAGAGGAACGTAGCCATATTGAGCCAGAGCGGTGCTCTTGGCATTACAGAAATATACAACCTTAGGCATGCTATAGCGCCAAAAGTAATAGTAAGCTATGGAAACCAGCTCGATGTTGATCCCTGTGATCTTGCCCAGTACTTCAACGAAGACCCCATGGTGGATGTAATGGGTTTTTACATTGAAGGATTTAAACAGGGGGCAGGGAGGAAATTTTTCAACATCTTATCAAAGATCAACAAGCCTGTTATAGTTTACAAAGCAGGCAGAACAGAGGCCGGAAAACTTGCAGCACAATCACACACAGCCAGCATAGCAGGAGAGTATGAAACCGCCAAGGCCTCAATAAAACAGGCCGGACATATCGTAGCAGAATCCATGATCGATCACGGCGATTTCATAAAAACCTTTGCCCTCCTCAATGACTTTCATGTAACGGGGAAATCGGTTGTCGTTATAACAAACGCTGGATACGAAAAAACCTATGCGGCCGATAATATCCGGGACCTCACCCTGGCCAATCTTGATAAAACAACGATAGACAAACTTCAGAGTATACTTCCGCCCTTTGTTAAAGCTGAACCCCTCCTGGACCTCACGGCAATGGCAACCGATGAACTGTTTGAAAGATGTATAGATACAGTTCTGCAGTCTGCTTCGGTGGATGCATTGCTAATATCGATAGTTCCACAGGCCATGGTTATCCATACCACCGATGAGGAGATAGAAAACTATCCGCAGAATGTTGCCGCCAGAATAGTTAAACTTGTGCATAAGTACAAAAAGCCCACAGTTGCATCAATAAACGTGGTCTCGGGCTCCGATGCAGCCTACAACAGGATAGGACAGGTGCTCGATGCAGGGGGCGTTCCAACCTTTCTAACAGCAGAGAGAGCGATGCTCTGCCTCAACGAATTCATAAAGTATAGATTGACAAAAGAAACGAAGGCTATAAGCGAATGGCTCAGAGAGTAGAGTTTTTTAATTAATCTAAATTAAACTCTGGTTCAGAGTTGCGTGATAGTAGCTTCTAAACATTGGGAAATATTTCATGTGAACCTTCATAAGAGTATATTTTCATAAAATATTGTCTCACCACCCTGACTTTTAATGGAAATAATGATTTGGGATAAGGGTAAGGGCTAATTTTATATATGAACATTATCGTGTTTCTATGGATATGAGCTCCATTTTTTAATTTTCTGATTAATGTAGCTCTGGTACCTATTTCGAAATTAAAAAGTAGTATACATTCCAGTACTAAATAGTGTTCGGTTAGAAAGTTTAAGTATTAAGAGCAACAATTTACATGAGAGGAGTCCCTCTTATAACGATTTTTTATTCTTAGTCTGATCACTGCACAGCCAAAAAGATTAAAAATTGATTTTCCCCCCGATTATTTTAATATTGGTGCGTATATCTTTTCTGCCGGTACCCCTTCTTACAATCCTCAAGCAATAATCATAGAAAGCTTTTAAAATAACAGTTTATCCTGCTCTATTTAATAGGAATCTAAAAAAGAAATGCTATAGGGATAAGTTCGCTTTCAGCAGTTCACCTGATCCATCTGCATCCCTGGTAACTGTAATTTAGCCCTGAAAGCGCCATACAGAGTAAAAAATGACAGAATCACCTCAAATAAAATATTAAACAGGAAAATCTATCAGAAAATCATATCGATGAAAAAGAAACAGAAACTTATCAGAGAGATTGACATATAACCATCTCCAATTCTACATAAAACATTAAACTTCTCTTAAAATTAATCATAAAATTATCAGGAAGATCGAAAAGAAAAATTGAAAGATTGCATGTTTTAGATGCAACAAAAAAGCCATTTCAGTTGTTTATATAGGGTAAAAACATAGAGGAGGAATTACAATGAACAACTTTAACCTTGTTATCCTGGAAGGAAGGCTCACCAAAGACCCTGAAATCAAGTACACACAGAACGGTACAGCACTCTGCAAGTTTTCAATCGCAAACAACAGTGCATACTACCGGAACGAAGAGCTTCAGGAGGAAGTTACATTTGTTGAGGTTACCACCTGGTCAAAACTTGCAGAACAGTGCGGGGAATACCTGAAAAAAGGTAGAAGAGTAATAGTTAACGGCCGGCTAAAACAAAACAGGTGGAACGACAGCGAGGGCTCTTCTCATTCAAAAATCATTCTAGTTGGCAACAGGGTACATTTTCTGGATACAAAAAGGGAACTCGAAAAAAATACAGAGAGTGAACTTTCGGATAGTGAAATTTTTTAACGTATCTAAACTCGGCTAATTAAAAACAGCAAAAATATTTAAAATATATTCAAGTAGGTAAAGTTTTCAATCTTCAGTCATCAGGTGAGGTT
>JALXDB010000179.1 GCA_026990615.1 Spirochaetota bacterium | reverse complement strand
CTTTTTATTTCTATTAGATCCTACAAAACCCGTAACCCCAGGTATCTTTCTTATAATTGACAGGATCTTTTTCCACTCGTATTCAGGTTCATCAGGAATATTCATTTCAACCAGAATGTACCCCGGGAAATACTTTTTCCTAGATACCCTCTTCTTTCCCTCCCTTATCTCAGCTATCTCCTCAGAAGGAACTTTAACCTGATAAACGATATCTTTCAGCTCTCCGTTCTCAATAAGATTTTTAAGAGCCTTCTCAACCTTGTTTTCATATCCCGAATATGTATGCAGAACGTACCAGTTTTTTGCCATTATCAACCACCAATTATTGCAAATACAACTGTTTTAATTATATAATCCACAATCGCTATAACAGCTGCAATCACCAGAATAGAAATGATAACCACACGAGTTGATGTGAAAACCTCCTCCTTTGACGGCCAGTTTACCTTCTTCAGCTCGGACTTAGATTCTCTCAGGAAAGCAATTATCTTTTTCAAAGAGTCCCCCCAATATAAAAAAATGCAGGCCAGGCAGGATTCGAACCCGCAACATCCGGTTTTGGAGACCGGCGCTCTACCAATTGGAGCTACTGGCCTATTATCTGGTTATACCTTTTTGGCTATGTAAAAACAAACTTTTTATTAATTTCTTACCCAAAACTTAATATAATAAATAAATATAAAATTATCAAAAAACAAATGACTATTTTATGTTCGTTTCTTTATGCAACGTATGTTTGTTGCAGTACGGACAGTACTTCTTTAACTGTAATTTCTGCGGTGTGCTCTTTTTGTTCTTCGTTGTTGTATAATTCTTGCGCTTGCACACCTCACAGGCCAATGCTATCAGTTCTCTCATTATTATCTCCAGAGAAAAATAAAAATTGGTAAAATATAAGCCCACAACCGGAATTGAACCGGTGACCTCGTCATTACCAATGACGTGCTCTACCGACTGAGCTATGTGGGCAACATATACATCTTTCTCAATGTGCTAATTTATAAAATTATAATCAAAAGTCAAGGGAATATTAATGTTGGATTTTTCCTTGTGAACTCTACAACTCAAAGCAGAATTTTTTCATTTTCTTATTGGTTTTGTGCCTGGCCTTTTGTTTCAAAGGTTCCGGATGGTTTTATCATCTCACAGCTACCCTCAAAAATAACGCCGTCAGCCATTTTTAATTTTTTAGTTTTTATATTGCCGTACAACCTGCCCGTTGATAGCATTTCCAATCTTTCATTTGCTATAACATCACCCTTTACTTCACCCGCAATAATAACAGAATTTGCCTTTATATTCGCGTTGACTACAGCCTTTTCCCCTATGATTAAAAAACCGCTGGAAATTATCTCTCCCTTGAAAGTTCCATTTATCTTTAGTGATGTGTTAAACCTCATAACACCGTTGAATGATGTAGTTTCACTAAGAACTGTATTGACCTTTTCTGCCTCTTTAATCTCTTCATATTCATTCTTCCTCAACATACTAACTCCCCGATTACTTTGTTGTCATGGTAAAAACACCATCCCAATCAGGAGGAGGCGGATTCTTTGAGAGCTCCAGGCACCTTGCAATGTAAAGTCTTGTAGGCCCATCTGAGGGCTCATACTCAAGGGCCTTTCTAAAATATTTAAGAGCCTCCTTAAAATTCATCTTTTTGTACAGTTCAAGTCCCTTGTTGTAATATTCAAGCATTTTCAATTTATTTTCAGTTATCATAGTTTCAATCCTCTTTAATAGATTACAGGGCAGGTAATAAACTAACAACGATAGTTAAAATTTAACACAAAAACATCGAACCCTTGATTCAGCGCTTCAGCACAAAGGGTGGCTGAATCTAGTCCACCACTCATTGAAATTATAGCAAGTTTTCTCTCACTCATATTAGCTCTCCTTCATACATAAATATGCTTTTATTT
>JALXDB010000178.1 GCA_026990615.1 Spirochaetota bacterium | reverse complement strand
ATTATATACCGATACTATTAAAAGGAAATCTTTTATAATATCAAAAACAGCTATGATATATACGTTTAAAATAACCAATAAAATAATTATTTTTCTCTTTATTCTAATATTATCTTTATTATCAGCAACAAACAATCTATTTTCGGAGGACACATACTATTTAAATGTTTTAAAATTTGGTACCGATAGTGATATTATAGATGCATTTTCCAGAATCCAGAGAAATCTTGGCTCTGAAGTAAACAACCAGATTCTAAAAATTTTTAAAGAAAAGCACAGACTGGAAGTATACAATGCTTTGATTAACTACATAAGAGTTAATAAGATTGAAAAAGCAAAAAATATCCTTGTAAATGAATTAAACAGGAAAAAAGCAAGTAATGATTATATCGAGAACGTTATATATACAATAGGGGAGTTAAAGGTAAAAAGTGCATTAAATAGACTAATAGATTTACTAAAAGATGAACAGAGCCCCAAAAGAATAAAAGTTGCAGCAATTGATGCTCTGGGCATGCTTGGGGCATCAGAAACTGAGGATTTACTACTGAAGCTCGTAAAGAACAAAAAATTGGATATAGATATAAGGGGCCATGCAATTCTTACACTCGGGAAAATCAAAAGTAAAAAGGCAGATCCTATTCTAAGAAAAATACTCGAAAATAAATATGAAAAAGAACTCTTGAGAATGTATTCAGCGTTCAGTATTAAAGAAATAGAAGGAGATGCCTCAATAAAATTCTTATCTAAGTTTATTGATGATAAAAATCCAAAGGTAGCCGAATATGTCACAAACAGTATAGCTCAGTTAAAATCTCAAAATGCAGGTGATATTTTAATCGAAGCACTGCGTTCAGATTATGATGGTGTAAGGTATTATGCAACAGTAGGGTTAGGAGAAATCGGATATAAAAAAGCTGTTGATATTCTTGAATTTAAACATAAATATGATTCTAATAAGAAAGTTAGAGATGCGGCGAAAAAGGCTTTGGATAAAATAAAAGGCCAATCCTCTTCCAAGGTCGCGGAAGGTGGTTTGGTTGAAAAAAACGAAAAAAACAATCGAAAAGAAAACAGCGAAAAAGAAAAGAATAAAAGGCCAATCAAAAAGGTCAATTAAAGGGAAGAATATTTAAGGAAATCAAAATGAGAAAGATATACGAGGTTATGGATATTGCCGATACTGCATATATCCTGCACGAGGGAAAATTGATATACGAAATCAGCAACGATGATAGATATGTAATAGAAGGAAAAGAGATTATCTTTGGAGCGGAAGAGCCATTAATTGCATACAAAACAAATAGAGATGAATATTTTAGATTTCAGAGTGCATATGTATCTGATGATGCTAAAGTTGATAAAATACCTCTTACAAACCTGTACAGGGTTATTTCACTCTACAATATAGGCTATAATATTTCAAAAAATATTGCAAAATGTGTAAAGATTACCAACCAGATATACATAAATAAAGAAAAAAAGCTGTCCGGCCAGGAAATGGCTTCTAAAGAATATGCAAGAATCTATGTTGAAACAGTAAACGAACTAAAAAGTATATATGAGAAATTAAAAGTTGGATGGTTAAGTGAAATATTAAGAAATTTTACAAATAGTCTAGTCTATACAAAGGGGAAAGCATTTTTAAAGAGCTCCGCAAGTTCTGCCATAAAAAGTAACAGTGGAAAGCTCAACGAGTATACATTCAATCTGAAAGCAGGTTCGATTTTATGCGAAGAGGGAGATGAAGGCCATGAAATGTTTATTCTTAACAGAGGGGCTCTTGAGGTATACATTGGAGGTAAAAAGGTTGCAGATATAAATGAACCCGGAACTGTAATCGGAGAGATGGCACTTTTATTAGGAGAGAAAAGAACGGCAACAATAAAAACAATCTCTGACTGCAATATAACAATTATAAAA